>JAKSBL010000052.1 GCA_022361115.1 Spirochaetota bacterium
AAAAAATCAGCAAAATCTTCTGCTGGAGGTGAGCAAAATCCCCGTTCATCATTTAAATCAGGATGAACCGTCTCGATTTCCTGGCCATTTTCATCATAGTAATGCTCAATAGCATACCCTTCATTATCGATTTCAATCCAGACAGTTCCATCGGTATTAAAAACTTTCCAGCTGCGGATAGTCATGGTTGAAAGGCCATCCGGATCGACCAGCCAGTTGGCATGGACATCATTGCCGTTATTCCAGCTGGCAATATCAACATCCTGGTAAATCTTAATGGGAAAACAATGAAAAGTTTCATCATAAACCGTATGTACTGTATTGCCGGCCGCATCTGTCTGAGCAATAACATTGCCGTAAATATCATAATCCATAGTTGCAGCAATAATAACATCATGGGCTTCTGTATGAATTTTTTGCTGTGTCACCTGGCCCAGGGAGTTAATAATGTTTTCTGTAATATAATCTTGTTTGATTCCATTAACCGTCACCTTTTTAGTGGTCTTTACCGGAATACTGAATTTTTCATCATAAGTTGTATTGGTGATTAAGCCGCCTCTAGCAGTATGTTCGGTTAAGTTCCCTTTGGTATCATAATCAAATTTTTCACTATAAACCCAGGTTCCGCTTCGGTAAACATCTTCTCGTGATTTTGTCCGATCCGTATTATAGGTGTAATCTTTTAGTTCTAAAAAACCATCGGTGGTCTCAGTCAATAAGGAATCCAGTACATGGTCTTCATACTTGTTATTGCTCAATGTATAAGCATAGGTGTTTTTAATATCACCTCTGGTAACAACAGCAGAATACATATTAAAGTTGTTGTTTTCCCCTTTGTCGTAATAAACGTAGGTGGTGTCATTTTTTGTTGATCCCAGTTTATTGACAATATACTGTCTGCTTATCTTAAAGTATTCCATTGTGCCATTATAAAAATCTTTGGTATGCATCCCTTTAGCTGGATAATCATACTCAAAGCAGCGTTTGTTCTTAAAATTACCGTTAGCTGCTGTGTATTTATCAATCACTTCAGTCATAAGCAGAAAGAGGTTTACAGCAAAAGCTTTTGCTGAGTCATAGGTAAAAAGGGCTGATTCGGGCTGATAATTGTATTTGGTAATATTGCCAACTGGATCAGAGACAGTTGATAAAACATAGGGAGTTTCATAATCCACTACCTGTGCAGACAAAGAGCTGACTTCTGTAAAAGTCTCTGCATTGAGGTAGGTATAGTTTATTTCCCTGGTTTGGGCTGCTTGCGACCGGCTATCATCCTGTCCTTTTACACCCATTGTGACATCCCAGCTAATTTTTGTCAGGTTGCCGTTTACATCATAATCAAAAACGATTTCACGGCCAATGGTATCAATTACCAGACGCAGTTTACTTTCCCCGTCAACTGTATCATAAAAATACCAGA
>JAKSBL010000569.1 GCA_022361115.1 Spirochaetota bacterium
AGATTTTCCACTGCCGGAAGCACCACAAACAGCTATAAAGTCTTTTTCTCTGATGGAAAAACTAATTCCTCTTAATGCATTCACCTGCCCTTTGCCTGTACCATAGATTTTTCTGATATTTTTGATCTGTAACAGCATAGTTATCTCCTTTACAAACTATTCATTGTTTTAACCGGATCTACTTTAGCAGCTTTGAATGCTGGGTAAATAGTAGAAATCAAACTGATAAAAATAACAGAAACAGCTGCAACAACATACATCAGGGGGGTAAAAGCTACCATACTCTGTTCAATATCTGTAAACCCAGGAAGAATATAATAAGATATAATAAGGCCGATTATGATACCCAACGCAGCGGCAATCATGCTGATTATTAAGGATTCTGTCATAATAATAGTCATGATATGCCTTTGTTTGAAACCTATTGCTCTGAATATTCCGATTTCATGTTTTCTTTCAATAACGGCTCCAATCATTGAAGTAAAAACCAGTATAATTCCAATCATTATGATAATAATGGTAATGGAAATGGAGAATTTTTTAAATTGATTTACAGTATTCATCTTTTGCTGCATGATTTGCTTTACCCCTTTTACATCTGCTTCAGGTAAAACGGTTCTGATTTGTCTGATAATTTCATCAATTGGACAATCTGAACAGAGTGCAGAGACTTCAACCATTGTGACATCATTTTGTTTGTTTAATAAAGTAGAGACGGTTTCAAAATCTCCCAGGATAATCGAATCATCCCGGCTGCCTGTGGTCTTAAGAATACCGGATATCAGAAACTCTTTATTTGAAATCCTCACCATTGAATTATTGTGCAACTTAAGTTTTTCTGCTGCATCAGCTCCAATTATAATCTCGTTCTTTTTTTCCGGATATCTGCCGGTTATTTCCCACCAGGATTTAATTTTAATTTCTTCCTCAAAATCAACACCTACAATGAGAATTGCATGCTGTGCATTTAAATAGTTCAACTCTGCAATACCAATGATTTTTGGTGAAACAGACCGGATATTTTTTTTATTAGGAATATCTTTAATCTTGACAATGTTGCTGATTTTTAGTTCTTTTAAATTAGTAGTTATCCCGCCAACATGGATTCCTCCATAGGATAAAGAGAGATGATCGGTTTTTGGTGTAATAATAATATTGGCACCATACTCATCAAACTGAGTTTCAATTTTGCGGCTTTGGGTATTAACAAAAGTAAATAAGCTAATAACCGTGGAACTTCCAAGAATTAAAGCGATAACAAGAAACAATTTTTTTAGTTTTTGACGTTTTAAACTTTTAAAAGCAATATCTAGTAAATTCATAATAACCTCTTAAAAATATTTTGACCCACTGTTAATATCATCTGTATTAATTACCAGGTTTTTTCCGACAACTCTACGGTTTAAAGGGGCAGGATTACAGCCACCTTTTTCGATATTGATTTTATTAGATGGAAATCTTTGACCGCAATTATTACAGATCATAAAATCACTTTCCTGGCTATACCCTTTTTTTGCCCGGTAACATACATCACAGGCATCAAAGGCTGTCCTGATTACACCATCTGCAGATTTTAAGGCAAAAAAGTAAATGTTTTTTCCTGATACTTCAAACTGGTAATATTTGACATTTCCATCATTAAAACTGGCTGTTGGAATGGTAATCTGTCCATTTTGAGCACTTAAAGATTCGTATTTAACAGAACCATTGATCAGGGTTGCTGGATTGGCTTTTAGTTTTAAGTTTATCAAAAATAGCAGACCGCCAATTATAATAAAAATGGGAATCAAAAATTCAACTCGGAATTTTTTGTTCTTTTTATTTGAGTTTAAAACTTTATCATGCTTGCTAATATTATTCATTTTTTTCTCCTATCATAAATTGATTTATTTAAGGGCAGCAACTGTCTGTATTTGATGATGCCGCTAGCAGATTTTGTTCCAATTCACGATCATAATAGATAACCTCATGCAGCAGCTTGAGATTATTAAACCATTGATTATATAATCTGTTCCTTTCTTCATTTGATGGTACTGAAAAAAATATGTTTTTTTCCAGATACTCATTGATTAAAATCGTATTTGAAAGCTTCTTTTTTAGGTAATTTTCCGGGTATCCTGTGTTTTGGATTAACTGATTCATATTAAGAGAGTTAGTTGTGAGATATTCATCAATTTCTGCTTCCATTTTATCATTACTAATTGAAAAATCAGCTTTCTCTATATCAAGAAGCATTAAGGCTTCATTAACTAAATGGTTAAATACCTGTATCTGGAGATTTTTTTCCAGATTTTTTCCTTGAATAGTAGTTAATACATTTTCTCCATATTTATTAGCATATTGAGTTTTGAATGCATTTAACTCTATTTCATAATCATTCCTGGTGATGTTCCATTCACCTACTGCTGCAATATAATACTCCTTTTTTTGATCAAAGAAATTTTGTTCATTCATCAGATCTTCAGGATTTTGAATTTTCATTAATACTGCCGGATAATCGGTATTAGTGGTGACTTGCTGAGCAATTTTATTGGCATTATCGATTAATTGACGATCATAATAAACCTGGATTCTCCCATTTGGTATATCTACCAATACATTTGAAATACCTTTCATATCTGATAAGGCTTCATTAATTTCCTGTATACAGGAAGAACAGGTAACTCCAGTGACTGATAATGTTGCCTTTGATAAATAATTTGTAACATTGTTTAGAAATACTTTTTTGTCTTCAGATTTCCATTTAAATAAAGCTGTATACAATCCAATAATTATCATAATAGCTAATATTGTAGTTAATATAAAAATGAAGATTCTATTCTTTAATAAACTATAAAAATTTGTCATATTAAATCCTTTCATCTCTGTTATCAGTTTCATAGTTGTATCAAATTTGCTCACCTAGAGAACTTAAGAAAATATTTTTGAGAGTTATTAAATAAATAAAAAATTGTAGTTAGAAGAACCTAACAAATAAGACGTATGGTATTTAAAATTTTTTCAGGAAATTTTAAATACATGATGTGTTTAATAAGGTAATTTGAGACTAAATCATGATTGAGTATTTCCAGCAGGGTAAATTCATTACTGATAGTTAAATAAATACTTTCTTTGAAGTTATTTATTATATTTTTTTTATTCGTTGAATGAATTTCGCCAAAATCTTTTGAACATCTGCACATCGATTTAATAGAATTTCCATTTTTCAAAGTATGATTAAGAGTATGTAATTCCAATAAGTTGTGATAATTTTTATGATTAGTCTTAAATAATATACGATTATTATGATTTTTACAGCAATGCAGATCTGAAAACCTGCACTGTAAAGCAAGAACAGGCACAGATATCAAATCAAAAACAATAATAAAAATAAATGCGAAAATGTATAGTTTGAAAGAAATCTTACTATTTTTCATTTACCACCTGAAGATAAATATACTATTTTTCTGTAATAATTTCAATAAAATTAGAAATAAAAGACACCAGTCAGTATATATTTTAAAGTATACATTTAGCAATAATAATCTTTGTTTTATTAACTGCTATAAGAAAATAATAAACATATCTCATTTTGATCATGACTAAACACATTTAATAATTTTTTTAAATTTTATCTTTTGTGAATTTTTTAAAAAAATTATTGTTTTTTTGTTGCATTTTTATTGACTGAGATGGTAATTTTTCCTATCATTTTATATATTATCATCATGTATAAAAAAATTAGTTTAGCTGTATTAATTACTTTTTTCCTCTTTTCCTGCTCCCAAAAAAATCAGGATATTTTAACCGATGAAGAACGAGCCTGGTTAGTTGAACATGATGGAAAAATACGCCTGGTTCCCAGCCTGACATATCCTCCTGTTGATTTTCTGGATAGTGACGGAATTCAAAAAGGGATTACAACCGATATCATTAGACTAATAGAAAAAAAATTAAACTTCAGGGTAAAGAGAGTCTATTTTAAAACCTGGAACCGCATGGTGAATGCTTTAAAAACTCAAGAAGCAGATTTAATCGGATCAATTCAAAATACTCCGGAAAGACAGGAATTTCTCAATTTTACCAGTCCCTATATTACTTTACCCAACGTGATCATAGTCAAAAAAGAAATCCAGGAATC
>JAKSBL010000189.1 GCA_022361115.1 Spirochaetota bacterium
GTTTAATGAGTAATAAAGTAAGTGATTTTGTCAAATCTAACTTAAGGGGGAAGGAATGAATCTGAATACAAAAGGATATGCCCTGGTTTTAAGTGGTGGCGGGGCAAAAGGGGTATATCACATTGGTGTTTGGAAGGCATTACTGGAATTAAGAATTCCTATAAGAGCTGTAATTGGAACTTCAGCTGGTTCTATTGCAGCAGCATTTATTGCTCAGGGTGATTTTTCACTGGCAGAAAAAATATTATCAGATTTAACCGTAGATAAAATTATTGATCTGCCTGAAATGCCGGAAAATCAGGATGAGACTTCTTTAAGAACTAGGACAAAAAAATGGATTGGATTTATAAAAGATAAATTGATAAAAAATAAAGGCCTCGACACCTCACCATTGCGTAATATTTTAGAAACCCAGCTTAATGAACAAGTGATACGTCAGAAAGGAATGGAATTAGGATTAGCTACCTGGCGTTTATCTGATTTTAAACCAATTGAGCTATTCTTAGAAGATTTGGAAGACGGGAGGTTAGTGGATTATTTAATTGCCAGTGCTAGTTATCCGGGATTTAAAACAACTGAAATTAAGGATAAACAATATATTGATGGAGGGGTTTTTAAGAATATTCCCTATTCCTTAGCAAAAGAAAGGGGATACAAAAAGATTATCGTGGTTGATATTACAAACTCTGTTAATGCTGCCCGCTTTGACATTTCTCAAACCGAGACTATTTATATAAAAAACTCTCTTTCTATGAAAGGATTACTCGATTTTAACCAACAGGCATTAACTGATTACCAATTGTTAGGATACCTGGATACTATGAAAACTTTTGACAGAAATGTGGGAATCCATTATTTTCTTGATATTGATGATCCGGTATATCAACAGTTTGAGAAACTTTTAAATGAATATACTGTTATTAAAGACTATCATGACTTATTAAAAAAAAGTACAAATAATGATCCTGACACCTCTCTGCAACTCCGTTTAAAGGGATTATTGCCTGATGAAATGCGACATTACCAGTATATTTTGGTCAGTTTAGCCGAGTGTGCTGCTTTAAGTTTAGATATTCCCCGTTTAAAAAAATATACTTTTTCTCAATTTGTATCTGCCATTAATAACTCTGTAAATCAAGTTGACCATCGATTGCTGATACAAAACCCAAAGCAATTTCAAATCTCAGAATATCTTTCTCAGCTAAAAGATTTAAAAAGTATTACTGCTATAAAACAGGTATTTAAGACCTCAGTATATGAATTCCATCAAATGCTGGAAAAAATAGAAATAAATGATAAAAAGTTTAAATTTCCTGGGAAGTCATTAACCAAACTTTATCCATTTATAATTGGAGCAAAGATTTTTCTGGTTTTAATCAAGCATTATCAAAAAAAGAACTTAGATTAAAACTTTAAATGAAAAGTAAGAATATTGATCATCAATTGGTTCGATTTGATATTGAATGGGCAGTGCCGCTTTTCTGGCAATATCAATAAATCCTAATCCGGCGCCTTTTGCTTTCGGATTGGTCGGTTTATGTATTTGTTCCTTATAAAGGGCTTTTAGTTGAGTTTTATTCAAAGGGGAGATAGCATTTAACTTATCAGCTATTGGCTGAACCTCTTTTTTTAAAATTCGGTTACCTGTATGAATAAAGTAATGACCATCTTCTTTGCCAATGGTAATAAAACCTAATTTAATTTCTCTGTTTTTGTCAGAATTAATTCGTTCAGAAGAGTAGTTCATGATGTTCTGTAATAATTCTATGAAAATACTAAAAAATTTCTGATTCATAGTATTATTTTCATGTTCCAGTTTGATTTTGAACTGGAGTACATTAATTAATTCTTCAATGATTTCTTGTGAAACCGGGCCATTATAACAAAAAATTAAACCAGACTGATTTAACTGTTTATGCAATTGATAGATACTGTGACTCATCAAACCTACTTACAGGATAGATAACTTATAGATTTAGTATAACTAATACTTGGAATATAATTATCCTATTTTAATGAATTTATATCATTCTGTCAATTAATCAAGTAATAATAAAATATTTATATATATTTTAGTGATTTCAACTTAATAGCCTTTTCTAAATCAGCAGGAGTATTAATATTTAAAATTTCCAGTTGATCATGAATATCTAAGAAATCAGTTTCTACCAAAGAAGCAATTGCTTGAACCTTTTTGTTCCCCCCTTTTAGCATTTGGTAAATTGAATTGCTACAGTTTATTGAGTAGACTGCCAAAAGTGGTTCGATCTTCAGGTTATTACGGGCAAATAAGACTTGACAATGATTATCTTTAAAGGATTTTATCAGTTTTAAAATAGTATTTTCACTTATTAAGGGCATATCACAGGCAGTGACAAATGCACATTGCGTAGAAATAGTTTGTAAACCGGTATAAATTCCTGCTAGTGGTCCCATTCCTTTAAACTCATCTAAGTCATTAACAAATAGAGTGTTCTGACCATGGTGAAAGTTTTCTGAATGTCCCGTTACCACTACTATTTCTGAAAATACATTTAATAATTTAGCCAGGATATACTCTATCAAAGGTTTACCTAAAAAATCTATATATGCTTTATCCTGGCCCATTCTTTTACTCTTTCCGCCAGCTAACAGAATAGCTGAACACGGATTGAGTTTTAGTTGCTGTTTATTTGAAGCCATAACTTTTTCTCATGCTTTGATTATCTAATCGTCATATATTTTTTTCTAGTGGATCACAATAGTGATGAAAAATATTTATTTTGTCTGCAACTGATCGGGCTGCTCCTTCTGGAGAATGGTAAATTATTTCTAAGGCTTCAGGATTGAATTCTTCAGCAATAACAGTGATCTGGCTGTCTTGAATCAGGCAGGTGATAAATTGTTTAAATTGATTTCTGATTTTTTCCGGGATAGAACCTTTATATTGGACAAAATGGTCAACACCGATTAAATACATCATATTAGCAATTTTAGCATGGGTATAATATCCTGTCAATGGGTTGAAAATGGGCTATGAAGTGCAGTTAAAATATTAAATCTTAAACTGCCCAACAAGATTGACTAATTCAACTCTGTTGCTGATGTCACATTTTTTGTAAATATTATAAATATGAGTATTCACTGTTTTTCTAGAAATAAACAATTGCTCGGCAATTTTATTACTTTCTATCCCTTTAAGCAAATGAAGGATAATATCTTTTTCTCTTTTTGTAATCTCATATTTATGGATAAAATCGCTGGATAACTCTTGATTTTGAGTGGCTAATCGTTTTAACTGATTAATATTAAAATATAAAATGGTTCCAAACCAGAGTAGAGTATAAACAGGAGTAATAATTTCATTTAAAAAATAATAATTTTTAGGCAACCATTGGCTAACCAGGTATTGATTAATAATCCATAAAGGAATAATGAAAAGGGTGACTAAAATAACCATAAACATTCCCTGTTTCATGATTTTATCTGGAACTTTTTTCCAGTTAAATAAAAAGTAAAGGCCAAAGCCGGTGAAAAGCAGATAATCAAATATATTGGCTATAATAAACAAAAGGTATAACAGCGAGGTTAAATCACTTTCTTCTGTTAAAAAATATACAGATGGAAAGAAAGTAAGTGTTATTAGCAGAAGAAAAACAAAATTTCCCCAGATAGTTATTTTAATTAAATTTGGTAACTTCTTATCGTGTAAATAGAAAATCAAAAAAATAAATAATAATGTATCGATACTAGTAAAAATTGATTCAATAAAAAAATAGAATAAGGATTGAGTATATTGATAAGCAATAAAAACATCATAGATATATTTGTATTGATAGACAAATAGGTAAATAATCATACCAATACCAAATAGTAAATACACTAGCCGCCATTTTTCTTTGAATTTTAAGTATAAAACAATTGAGGTGGTAATGGAACTAATGGAAATACATAAGGCGATGGCAGTTAAGAGTAAAACAAAAATTGACATAACTTATTTATATCATGCTTTTCCTGGATTACCAACTCAGTAATTTTACTTAGATCAAGTTTTTGATAAAAATCAGTATTTTTCCCGATTTACTTTTAATCAATCTTACTGTAATCATTTATTAAACCATGAATTATGGCAGAAACATGTTCTAAGAAAGGTAGAGTGATATGAAAAATCAACAATTATATCAAAGAATAGATTCTTCAACAGCCCAGCAGGAAGATCTTTCAGCTCAGCCCTATTCGGTTCAATCTTCACAAAGGATTATTGGCTATGATTTTGCCAAGGGGATTGCAGTCTGGGGGATGTTAGTAATGAATTTTAAAATTGTTTTAGCATTTGCTAATCCAGCTCCGCTCTGGTTGGCCAAAATTACTCAGATTTTTGAAGGACGTTTTGGTGTAATGTTTATTTTTTTAGCAGGTATTGGTATTTCGCTGATTACTAAAAAAGCATACCAACAGCATGATCCTAAAAAAATCAAACAGATAAAGTTAACTTTAATAAAACGTGCAGTTTTTCTTTTGGCCTTTGGTTTACTGAACACTCTGATTTGGGAAGCTGATATCCTTCACTATTATGGGATCTATATCATTACTGCTGTTATTGCTTTAAACTGGCAGAACAAAACACTTATTCAAATGGCAGTTGCTTTAGCTTGCGGATTTGTTATTCTCAACTTTTTTATACCCTGGGAAAGAGGCTGGAATTTTGAACAGTTTGTTTATACTGATTTTTGGCATTGGAAAGGTTTTATCCGCAATCTTTTTTATAATGGGTATCATCCTATTGTTCCCTGGCAGGCTTTTTTATTGTTGGGAATGGTGTTTGGCAGGCTGGATATTCAGCAGAAACAGATCCGTAAAAAATTGCTAAAAGTGAGTTTAGGCATAGCGTTAATTACTGAAAGTATTAGTTTTTTGGCTGACAATCATTTAGCTGGAGAAAGCTGGAGTTTTATTCTCAGTACCACTGCTTTCCCTCCTTTTCCGCTCTTTGTGGTTGCTGGTACAGCAGAAACCATTGTTTTGATTATTCTTTCACTCAATTTTGTCGAAAAACATTCTCAAAACCCTTTGATACAGCCAATTGCTAAAACCGGACAAATGGTTTTTACCCATTATGTATTTCATGTCTTAATCGGAATGACTCCTTTTTATCTCAATGGGAAACTGGGAACTTACTCTGTTACCTTTGCATTAGTATTTGCCAGTATATACTTTGTATTAGCTGTCTTGTTTACAGTTTTGTGGTCAAAATTTTTTAAAAGAGGGCCTTTAGAATTGCTTATGAGGAAAATTTGCGGCTAGAAGATTTTAGTTGCATTATTTTTGCTTCCAGATACAAAAGAATGGCTCGTTTTGACCAGATCTGCAAGTTTCTTAAGAATTAAGTTGTCATTTTTACATTACATAGTTATGATAAACATATCACTCTTATACAATGAAATAGAATTATGGAAAAACAGATTCATTTCTTAAAACAACAAATTGATTCTAAAGCACTGCCTGAAAAAGCTGATTGGTGGAATCGGTATTTAAGAAACTCTGTAAAATTTATTGGTGTAGGTATTCCAGATATTCGGACAATACTTTTAAAATGGTTTCATCAAAGACCGCTGCAATCTGCTGATTATTTATTTATTGCGGATCAATTGATTGCCAATGATATTGCAGAATATAAGTTAGCCGGTATTTTGATATATCAACTTTTCTTACTGAAAAATATTCCCAATCAGACTATTTTAGATCATTGTGAAAAATTATTTTCCCGGCAATTATTTTATGATTGGAACACAACCGATTGGTTATGTGTCCGAGTTCTTAGGCCTATGATTGATTGGGGGGTACAGGAGGATATTGATCAAATTGTGAGCTGGCATCAGCATCCTTATTTATGGCAGGCTCGATCATCGTTAGTCCCATTTGCTCAAAGTAAAAACCTGAAATTGTATTATAGTAATTTAACCATACCTTTAATTCAGATAATTGAAAGAGAAGAAAGATTTGCTAAAACTGCAGTCGGTTGGGTTTTACGAGAAGTTACCAAATTTGATGTTCCTTTTGTAGAGGGTTTTCTAAAGACACAGAGTCCTTATCTAACTAAAGAAGTGATCAACAATGCGTTGAAGTATCAATCAAAATCAATAAAAAAAGAATTTATCGCTTTAATAGAGACAAAATAGAGGGAGACAATTGTTGGATAGACTTTTGATTGATAATAAAAATTCCTTCCCTTTTTTTATCATCTATTTTCTGTATCAGATTAGCTTCTTCAAGGATTGAAATATGACGGGAAATAGTGGATTTGGCATAGCCCATTAACTGGCCTATTTCTTTTTGAGTTAAGCCTTGATTAGCAATCATGATGAGGATTCGTAAGCGGCTTTTATCAGACAGGGCAAAAGCAAGGCTGGCAATAGCATTGATTTGATAATTCCAATGGTCCTGATTTTGAAAAGGGATATCTGTTGAAATCTCAAAAAGAGTATTGTCAGAGTTTTTCATAACCACTAAGTGGGGAAAGCTAAAGAGGCTGGGACAAATACGAATGATCTTCATCTGACTGGCGTCAAAATCATACTCAGTCCATTTATCAATATTTATTGTATCTTTCTTTTTATTATAACGGATCCGTTCTGAAATGGAGAGAAAAAAATCTAAAGCATTATTTTGTATTTGTCTGTTTGCATTATTGATTATTTGGTTGATTGCTGATTTATGCTGTTCAATTAGATGCGCAAGGTACATATCCCAGTAATATTTAATAAAGGCCAAAAAAGCATCCCATTCTAGAACAGCGGCCTTATCATCACTTTTTTTACCAATGGCTAACTTGAGATTATCTATTTGCAGAGGATACCGATTTGCTTGTTTTTTCATAAAGAGAAAAGGAATTTCTCCCCAATTATCTTCATTATAAGGATAGAGATCCATGTTGAGAAA
>JAKSBL010000164.1 GCA_022361115.1 Spirochaetota bacterium
AGTCATTATTTTTTAAAAATATTTCCCTAAAACTTAAAAAATTTTTTTCTGTTGCTTCATAATCTAACTGGCTATCGTTATCTTTGAAGATCAGTAATGGATTAAACCGTTTATCTTTCCCTTTTAAAAGATCATAATCTACAAAAACTTTCCGTATAAAATCAGTCCGATCAATATATATCTTACCTAAAATCTCTTCAAAATCAGAAAAATCTACTATAGAATTAAATACACATTCAATAATACTGAGTTTCCCCTGCTCTGCTAAAATAAGTTGTGTAAAATCTGTTCTTCGGCCAAACTCGATTTTTAAAAATAAAACCTCTTTATTCATATAAGAACCAATGAAAAAAACATCCATAGAAAAAATGGTATCATCAAAAAAAATCTGGCCCTGCCCATCAAACATTACACCACCAAAATATACATTCTTATCATAAATATTATTAACAAAATAGGCATTTTGCTGAAAAATAGTTCCGGAATAATCCACATAACCATTACTTTTTATACTGGAAAAAGTCACAGCATCATGAAAGGTGATGTCATTAAAGGTACATTTTTGTTGATAATTTACATCATTAAAATTTACTTGACTCATAAATTGGCAAGATGAAAAGAGGGTATCTTTTTCATGTTTTAACCAACAAAAAGAAACATCCTTTTCAAACCGGGATAACGTAAAATTGGATTCTGCAAAAAAATGAGTCCCATTAAAATTAACTGAATTTTTAAACACTATATTATTAAATTCACAATCTGAATGAAATATCGTTCCATTGTAATTGGTATAATCAGCAAAATTACAGGCATCAAATTGAGCATTTTTAAAAAACTGTGTTGCAGTAAAATTGGACTGACGAGTGAAATCAATATTTTTAAAATATACAGATTGAAAAAACTGACTATTATTCCATTCACAATTTGAGGAAAAACTAACCTTGTTTACTAATACTTCCCCATAACAGCGGGATTTATTAAATAAAAAATCCTTGTAAAACTGACAGTTTTCTATTTTTAAATATTGCGTAAAAAATGCCTGCCTGATACTCGTTTCTTCTTGAAAATTACATTGCTGAAAACTAACCTTTTCTGCAAAAATCCAATAATTAAAAGAAAGTTTTTTGGGAATCCTAATATCTTCAAGATCTAAAGGAACTAATAAAATAGCATAGGCAGGTAAATTCTTATCTGGATTATCAATAAGGGCTTGCTGAAAATCACGTATGAAATGGTATTTAATAATTTGCTGACCAATACGGATCTGTATTGTATCATCTTGAAAAACAGGATATTGTGATATCTGCCTCTGTTTGATAATTTGGATAATATCTGCTAAAGAATATATCATGGCTTATTATTTCTTTTTTAATGCCGGAAGTTTAATTTTTTGATTTTCTTTGTTCTGTGCTGGTTTATAAAAAATTGCAATGTTGCCAATTATTCTGATCAGTATTGCATCTGTTTGCAATGCTAACTCTTCAGCCAATTGCTGTTTTTCTTCTTTATAATCTATAAATTTCACTTTTGAAATTTCATTCGCTTCCAGGTCATTATATAAAGACTGCACAATACTTTCTTTTAATCCTTCTTTCCCAATAAAAACATGAGGCTGTAATGAATGTGCTGCTTTTGAAAGAAATTTTCTCTGTTGGCTATCTAATTGTATCATATTATTTCCTATTGTTAAATGATGGAGGTGTTTGCAAAAATAACCCTAGTTTAATTAAATCATCGATGTAAGTGCCATACAACTGATATTTTTGCATATGTAAAGATTGCAGAGCAATCCTCAAATTTACTACTGTAAAGAAACAGAAACTGTTTCTTAGGTTTGCCTTTGCTGGTCCAAAGCAAAATAGCAAATGCTCCTTCAGAGCAATGCAGTAAACACCAAAGGTTTTTATAATTTTTACAAGAACCTTTAAGACATATTATATACTAAATTAAGTGCCTTGTGAATGAAATACTATCTGTTTTTATGCCATTAAAAAGAGAGCCTGATAAGTAATGGCTATTTGAGCAAAATAGTAAGTGCTCAACACGATAGGATCGCCCCAGGAATAAGCATGAACAAAGGTTACCCAGGCTAAAACAGCATCAGAGAGAAAAAAAAGTAAAGAACCAATAATAAAAACTGGTAACAGGGAACCTAAAAATAATTCAATTCTGATGCCACAAATCACCATTGAGGAGATGACGATCACATAAAAAAAAATTGGAATCATATATTTTTTATTTTCTCCGGTTATCTTTTTAAATAAAATAAAAACATAAGTTCCGGCAATCAATATGATCACGATTATAAAAATAAATATTGTGGTAGACATATAAGCAAAAGGTGTTTTGGTTAAAAAGGCAACAATATAACAAATATGCCCAAATAAGAAAGCCAATAATCCATGGAGAAAGTATTTATCCATAAATAACAGAAATGTATCACCTGCCATCCCCAGTATTAATCCGCCTAAAATACAAAAATTGAAAAAGGATAAATTTTTGAAGATGAGAATATTTACCAAAAAAAGGAGACTTAAACTAAATAAAGGAATGGGCTTAACAAAGACATGGATTTTTCTAATCCTGCAGGTGATGAAAGCTGAAACAAGACTGATGATACTAATGACTACAAAAAAAACAAAATTTATCCCTTCCACAATTAAACCTCCTTAGCCAAAATCAAAATTACTTTAAAATGATAAGAGTTTCATCATTTATTGTCAATAGATGCAAAGGTAAAAAGGTTGACACTTTTTACTTTTTTATTTATATTGCCCTTTAATGAGGTTATTATGTTATCAGATTATAAAACAGATATCTATGAATTACAAAAAAAATGCCAGGAATACCTGGAATTAATCAATATTGAGTCGATTGAAAAAGAAATAGCAGAATTAGAAGAAAAAACCAAAGATGAAAATTTTTGGGATGACCAAAATCAGGCTCAATCGGTTCTAAAAAAGATTGCTGCTTTAAAAAGAAAAATTGATCCCTGGCTTCAATTTAAGCAAGAAACAGAGGATTTAGTCACCTTGTTTGAAATGTCCATTGAAGAAGATACTCAAGAATTTGAAACAGAAATTGCTGAAAACCTGAAAAAATTGACGAATAATTTATCTGAATTGGAATTATTACAACTTTTTTCTGGTGAAAATGATTCCTGTAATGCGATTGTGAATATACATCCTGGAGCAGGAGGAACTGAAGCCTGTGACTGGGCTTCTATGCTTTTTAGAATGTATAAAAGATGGGTAGAAAATCATGGATTTAAACTGGAAATTATGGATTGGCTAGCTGGTGATGAAGCAGGGGTTAAGAATGTTACCTTTTTGGTAAAAGGTGAGAATGCCTATGGTTTTTTAAAATACGAATCAGGAATTCATCGACTAGTTCGGATTTCTCCATTTGACTCAAATGCCCGGCGACATACTTCATTTGCATCTATTTATACTACCCCGGATATTGAAGATGAAGTTGAAATCGAAATAAAACCTGAAGAACTAAGAATTGATACTTACCGGGCAGGTGGTGCAGGAGGACAACATGTCAATAAAACTGATTCTGCAGTCCGAATTACCCATAATCCCACTGGAATTGTAGTTACCTGTCAAAATGAACGTTCCCAATTAAAAAATAAAAATCTGGCTATGAAAATTCTTAAAGCCCGTCTATATGACCACTATCAAAAGCTACAGGAAGAAGAAAAGCAAAAAAATAATCCTGAAAAAAAAGATATTGCCTGGGGGAGCCAGATCAGAAGCTATATTTTTCAACCCTATACCATGGTGAAAGATCACCGTACAAAAATTGAATCAGGCAATATTCAAGCAGTTATGGATGGAGAAATAGACGATTTTTTAATTAATGAATTGAAATTTTTTTCTAATTATTAATAAAAAAAGTCCCGAACTTTTCGGGACTTTTTTTTATCAGCCAATCTATTCTTCATAATCATCAAAATCATCATAATCTAATTCATCATCATAGTCATCATCATCATCGTCAAATTCATCGTCAAAATCTTCAAAATCATCATAGTCCTCATCAAAGTCTTCATCATCAAAATCTTCATCATCCTCATCGTCAAAATCTTCATCATCAAATTCATCATCATCATCATCAAATTCATCTATAAATTCATCTTCAAAATCATCTTCTAAAAAATCATCACCTTCAAAGTCATCGCCTTCAAAGTCATCATCGTCGAAATCTTCTTCATCATCATCAAAATCATCTTCTAGTTCATCCTCACCGAAATCATCGTCAAAGTCATCATCAAATTCATCTTCCATATCTGATAATTGGATATTTATATCAAATTCGTCCATTAAGTCGCCAATTTGAAAGTCGTTTTCAGTTCCTCTTTCATGCATGTCAACTACTCCTTCATAAGATTTATTTGAGTTTATTACATAGGTTTTCTTTTGTCAAGTAGTAAAAAACCAAATAATTGTTTATTTTTTTTAAACTTGCACTTTAAATATTAATAATTTTTTGAAATTCTGCAAGTAAATTTTTATTATATTTAATAAAATTTTGGAAAATATTTTCTGATAAAGCGGAAACCGAAAGATTATATTCATCCACAAGTATTTGAGCTAAAGGCCAGGATTGCTTTTCCATAACATACCAGAATACAGAAAAGGGAATCTTACGATTTATCAGTTCTGAAAAAATTCTTGTTTCCTGGATAAACTGGTTGTATGAATAAAAAAGCCCTTTTAAAAAACTCAATTTATTTTTATCTAAATACTTGCGAGGTACTTTTTTCTGAAAATAATATTTTATTAAATAATCATTTTTAAAAAAGACTTTTGAAGGAGAATCAAAAATCTTTACCAGCGTTTGATTGGAAAAGTCTGGTTCAATTAAAATTAATTGATGGATCCTTTCTTGCAATGTAAAACTTAGTTTGATAAAAAGGAGAGAAAAAATACCAAATCCAATTAAAATAATTGGGGTATCAGTTTTTTTAATCACTTGATCATAGAACCGAAAATAATCAGCTAATTTAAAATTTTTATAGTAAGGATGATCAGGTAATTTAGAGAAATAGATATCTGCCATCTGAATATCTATTTGATTGATAAAGTTTTTTAGCAGTTCAATTTTTAAGGGATAAACAGGAGAGCAGAAAATGGTTAGAGCTGTTTCTTTAGATTTAGCAGCTTGTTTTTCCAGTTGTATACAGTCAATACCAGAGTTTAGATATTTCAAAAAATCCTCTTTAAATACTAACTTATTGAGTTTTTCGTTCAATTATCCAATTAATTTTTTTCATATCAATCTTGGACATTTTATTTCTCGGTATTTTTTCTTCAATAATAAAACGAGGAATGGCATATCCTGGTAATATTTTCCTTAACTCACGTTTTATCCGGGCAATATCTTTAACTGGCTGAAATTCCTGGATTAAAAAAACCAATTCTTGATGAACTCCGACAAAAAGCTCTTCTTCTGAGTGAATGATTCCGCTTTCCTTCAAGCAATACTGTAAATACTGCTCTTTTACATAATCCAGATCTAATCTTTTACCGGCAATTTTAACAAATCGGTTATTTCTGCCTACTAATTTAAATTGTTGTTGTTCGTTAAACTCTACCAGGTCATCAGTATTATATCCCTCTGTTGGTTGATAGGCTATAGATATTGCTGGTGAATCAATAATCAGTGATTGTGGATTTTTGGAATCTTGAAATGAACTCATAATATTAACATAAGAAAATGGCTTCCAATAAGGAGAGACTGCACTATTTCGGCTAGCAATACCACCGGTTTCTGTAGAACCATATATTTCTGTAATAGGTAGTTGATGGTGATAAAATTTTTGAGAAATCTCTAAAGGCAATGGAGCTGATGAAGAAACAAGTATTCTGATATTTTTTAAATCAGACAGATAATCCAGATCAATGAATTTTTGATAATAAGTTGGAATTGAAATAAAAACAGTTATTTCTTTTACTAGTAATAATTCACCGATTGTGCCAGGTGTAAATTTATAATCTAAAACTACTGGTTTATTGGCCTGTAATGGGAGTAACAAACCAAATAAAAGACCATAAATATGATAAAGAGGAGGAGTAAAATAAAATATATCTTTATCTTGAAAGGTAAAGGCTTTTGACAACTCATTTAATTCAATTAATAAATTCTGATGATACTTAGGAATATTTTTAGAAGTTCCTGTTGAACCAGAAGTAAAAAGAAAAAAACAAATATCACTTGGGTCTGAAGCAACTTGATCCCAATGTACTTGTGTAAAATCAACATTGAAATTATTATCTAAATTAATGATTTGAGAGCCGGTTTTATTATCAGATATTGCGACTTGATCTTGTTCAAGGCTTTGCTGATACTTTATCTCTATAGGCATCAGGATAGGTTTAGCTTTCAGCTTGAGCAAAGCAAAAAAAACAATGATAAATAATAAACGGTCTTCAATATCTATCATAATTTTTTTATTTTGCCATTGAGCATACTGCTTGTTCAACAAAGAACAAAATTGATTGACTCTTTCAAGTAAGTCTTTTTTTGTGTAATGTTTAGATTGATATTCCAGATAAAAAGGGGACTCTTTCTGATCCAGTAATAAATCATCAATTTTTTGCATACTGGTTAAACCTCAAAGATAAAATATCGCCCCTTAATTTCTTCAATAACAATAGAACTACCTTGAAGATCTAAAAGAACAGGCAAGATTAACCTTACAATAATCCCACAGGGATTATCACGCATTAAAGGGTATTCAGTATAAGTTTTTTGAGAAAACTGTTTTTTAACGGACTGATAGATAGCATGATTTACAAAAACAGCATTTGCTTGATCTAATTTATCAGCTACATCTGGGTGATTAAATGACTGGAACTCGCCTAAATACTTGATTCCTTTAGATTGAGTTGTATCTAATACAAAAGAGCAGTAAAAGGGATAAAGATCCAATTTTTTTGTAGGATCTAATTTTAAAAAAGGCGAATATTCATCTCCTGCTACAATAATATATCTCTTAGGAATTTTTAATATATATTTCAAAAATTCAACAAATGCCAGATTTGTGTCCAACCCCTCTGAAATGGTTGTACAATAATTATGAGCTTTATTAATAATAGTAAAATAACCTAATGGAGTATTATGAACAGAATTGTGGAATAAGGTAGGACTTACCAGGGAATCCTGTTCCACAGTTATATTATGAATCATAGTATTAGTCGTATCAATTTCTGCAAAACAGGTAAAAAAATATATCTCATCATCTTCTCTTAAATCTTTAGCCCCTCCTTGACTCAGGGCCTGATAGACTCCTAATGATAACTGACTCATCCGTTTGGTTAATGATGATTGAATCCCATTTTTTAAATCACTAATCCTTTCAGCTAAAGGATATTTCTGCCACAAATCTTCCTGATCAAAAAAACCTTCGGCAAACAGTTTCTTTAAATCCTGGGATTGTTTAGAAATTGAATTGATAAAGCATGGTTGACAGATATTTAGCCGTTGCATATAATAATTTCTTTTCCTAATTCTATCTTTGATTTTTTTTTCTCATTAAATATTTGCTGTTCTGAGTTATATTCTAAACTAACTGTTTGACTACCATAGAAATATTGTTACCACCAAATCCAAAAGAATTCTTAATAAAATAATTGACCCTTTTCTTAATCATGTTAGCTGGGATTAATTCAGAATCCATTGGATTTTGAAAATTTTTAATTTGAAATATTTGCTGTGTTTTTAACATTTCAATAGCCAGGGCTAATTCAATCAGAGCTGATGCCCCTAATGTATGGCCGATAAATGATTTTAAAGAAGAAATGGTGAAAGAATGAGAAAATATCGATTGGAGTACTTTTAATTCTATTTCGTCATTCATCACAGTACCGGTACCGTGAGCATTGACATAATCAATTTCCTCTTTTTGGATGCCTGCCTGTTCAATAGCATTACTGATACATTGTTTTTGAGAACTTCCTTGTGGATCGGGAGAAGAGATATGATAACCATCTGAGTTCGAAGAAAGCGAGAGTACTTCTGCCAATGGATCGGTTCCTGGCTCAGATTCCAAAATAATCAGCCCACCACCTTCTCCTAAGGATAAGCCATTTCTGTCTTTTGACAAAGGCTTTGTTCCAGTTGGACTAACTAGTCGGAGAGAATCAAAGCCAATAGATGTGGTTAAGGAAATAACATCAACAGCTAAAATACAAGCTTTTTTTATGAATCCAGCCTGCATAAAGCGAAATGCCTGCAGTAAGGCGTGACCAGCAGATGAACATGCTGTAGAAAATGTTATTGTTTCTGAAATAAAGGGATATTTGTTTTTAATATCTTTAGTAATCTGGCCAAAAAAATGGCTGTTTAATAAAGGGAAATCTGACTTTTGATTCTTTAAAGCCTGATATACATTCTCAGTCTCTGCTATATTACCTGTTGAAGTAGCAAAGAACAAAGGAAAGGCTTTCCCCTTTTCTTTAAGTCGATTCATTAATAAAAAAATAATATCTGCAGAGCGAAAAGGGTATTTTTGCTCTAAACTTTGAATTCTAAAATAGGGATGATTAATCTGTTCATTTTCTGAAGGATAGGTAAACTTCTGCTCTCCTGCAGATAAATAAGAAATCCCCTCAGTTGATGAGAGTCCAGCAACAGAAACTGAATCACAATAAGTAATATAAACCTTATTTTTCATTCGCTAAAACAAAATTATAAAAATTTAAAAAGGTAGTAAAATGATCCTGAACAATATTATTATCACTAATTTTTATACCATATTTTTTTTCTATTTCCACTAATAATTCCAAAACATCAATGGAATCAAAAAAAAGACCATCTTCACCAATTAACCGGGTCTCATCTTGAATTTTATCTTCTGTTAGATCAGGGTCATTTATAATGTTAACAATAATATCCTTTAATTCTGCTTTTTCAGCCACAATCAATTCTCCATATTAAGTAATGCTAATTCTTTTGATAATGGTTTAAAATAATTATTTTCTCATAATTATTGAAAAACAAAAAGTAAAAACAAGGAGTTAGCACCCCTTGTTTATAAAATAATAAAATGAATAATAGTTTTATTCAAAATTCTTAATTTTAAAATTACTCAGTTTTAATGACAGTTGTTTCTGACTCCAGAGTAAAACCTACAGATCTTAATAATCCTAAGATTCTCTCTTCTTCTGATTTATTTAGCTTCTTCTTCAGTACATAATACTGGTCTTCAGTTTCATAAATCGTTTCAACAAATTCTTTATCTTTATTGTTTCTGATCAAATTGAAAAATTGAGTATCAAAATCTTCAACCAAAACTTTAGCAGGTACTTCAGCGATTACTTTTTTCTCAATTCCTTCGTCAGCAATTTCCAGCTCAGTTTTTTCAATATCTTCAACAGAAATAACAGATTGTCTGGTAAAACTAGAAGAAACAATAGCTATTGTTACACTGAGGACTAAAAAAACAGTCAGCATAATTGTGGTAATTTTAGAAAGAATGGTTGAAGAACTAGCACCAAAAAAAGACTGGGAAGATCCGCCAATCATTCCGATACCACCACCTGATTTATCTTCTTGTAATAAAATACTTAATACCATCAGTACACAATTTAAAATTAAAAATACAATTAGTACATTCAGAATTACTGCACCCATATAAAAGTCCTTCATCTATATTATTCACCGGATAAATCCAGAGTATTTACCAATTTAAAACTTTTTCCTTATTATAAAAAAAGTTTATTCTTAATCAGACAAAATCAAAATGATTTATTTTTGAAATTGAGCAATGCGGGTAAATGAATCCACCTTTAAGGAGGCACCACCAACTAATGCTCCGTCAATATTTGTCATATTCATTAAACCATCAACATTTGAATCTTTTACAGAGCCACCATATTGAATAGTTGTATTTTCTGCGATATCTTTTCCATACAATGATTCCAAAGTTGATCGAATCATAGCATGCACTTCTTCTGCAGTTTCCGGAGTTGCTACCTTTCCAGTACCAATAGCCCAAACTGGTTCATAAGCAATAACCACTTTTCCCATTTCTGCTGCTGTTACATCTTGTAAACCTTTCACTACCTGGCTTTTCACTACATCATTGGTTTTTCCTGCTTCTCTTTCTTCCAGTAATTCACCTACACAAAGAACAGGCTTAAGGCCTTTGTTTAAAGCAACTTTTACTTTTTTATTGATTAACTCATCTGATTCTTTATAAATATTTCTACGCTCAGAATGTCCCAAAATTACGTATTCAACGCCTGAATCGAGAAGCATATCAGCAGAGATTTCACCAGTATAAGCTCCGCTTTCATTCTCATTCATATTTTGAGCACCTAGCTTGATCAGAGACCCTTTAACAACTTCACTTACAGCACTTAATGCAGTAAATGTAGGAGCAATCATTATCACAACATCATCATCTACTTTATCTATTGATTTTACTAGATCTTGAGCAAATTTTTTTGCTTCCGAAGGGACTAAATTCATTTTCCAGTTACCAGCCATCAGATATTTTCTCATAATAATAACTCCTATTAAAATTCGTTTATTTAATTTTGGGATAAAAATAGAGGAATCACATAAATGTGATTTTAATATTTATTGATATCTTACATTTAGAGATTTTTTTCAGATGCATTATACATTTATTTACTAAAATGTCAAAACTTTTTTTGCTTATTTTGCTATGTCATCCCTGTTATCCCATTAATAATGAAATAAAATGACAAGAAATCACGAATCAAAGGAGTTTTTCATTTTTTTCTCTATATAGACCAACTAAAAAATTTATTGCATTTTTTAGCAAAATAATCAATAAAATTGAAAATGTTTAGAATAAAAGGTTGTCAATTTAAAAATAAAATGATAAACAGAGAAAACTTGTGTATGACGCAAATTTAATTATCATGAGGGTAATTATGTCAAAATTAGCTCACATCGGGATTGTTGTTAATGATCTTGATCATTCACTGGATTTTTATCAAAACATTCTGGATTGCCAGGTAACTGATAAATACCAGGACAGTCATGTCAGTATTGTTTTTGTCAATTATGGTGATACTATTATTGAATTGATAAAAGACAAACAGGGGAATAGCAAAAAAGAAAATGGAATGATTGACCACATTGCTTTTGAAGTCGAAAACATTGAAGAAAAAGTAAATGTATTGAAAAAAAGGAATATTAAATGTCTTTTCAAAAAACCACTTGAATTTAATAACTGGAAAATTTTCTTTTTTGAGGGTCCTAATAAAGAAAAATTAGAATTCCTGCAGAAAATCAGTTAATTATAGAGGTGTTTGCAAAAATAACCATATTTATAGTAAAAATTGGCTGAAAATGTCATACATTGGTATTTTTGCAAACACCTAGGTTGCATGGGTCACAAATTACTCAGTAATTTGTGACCAGATGAAGCGTAGCGGAATGGTCAGACAAAGAGTTATTATTAAATTTGCATGAGCTTTTATAATTAACTTTCAAAAGTCAAAAACAAAGCCATGTTCTATTGTTACCATCAACATGGTTTTGTCTCCTTATTTCTTTATTGATCCTGTAAAAAACAATTCTTTGCTTGATTTAATCTTCAAAATCTTTTAGATTTTAATATATGAAAATTGGTATTTATAAACTTCCTGCACTTCTTTTATTTCCTTTATCTGTTTTAGTATTATTTCAATCATCCCATTTATTACTGCAATTTCTGGCAACAACTATTATTTGTTTTTTATTATTTTATTCTTTCTACTTTTTTATCCTTTTTCTTCAAACAAAAAAAAATAGATCAATCATTACCTCATTTGATAATAGACTCATTCATCCATTCCAAGAGTGCCAGATTGTAATAGCAGGAAATTATTTACCAGTTCAATCCATTGGTTTATTTATAACCCTCTATTTTGACCTTTATCAAGATCATGAAAAAATTGAAACAAAAAAATACCACCTTTATCAAAGCCCCCCCCAGCATTGGTATTTTGATTTTTGTTATGACCGTCATGGTTTTTTCCAATTAAAAAATTTCCGTTTTGTCATCCAGGATATTTTTGGATTAACTCAATTTACTCTATCAGTAGACTTTGAATACCTGCTCAATATTTATCCTTTTTTCTTAAACGAAATTAAAATACCTCTTCAATTAAAAAAAGGGGGCGAAGAAGTTCTGCAAAGTATTGAAAAAATCGATTCAACCGATTTTTTTGAAAACCGCAAGTACTATCCTGGCGATGATCCAAGACGCATAAACTGGAAAATTTTTGCTCACAGTGATGAACTCCATATTCGGGAAGTAGAAAAGATCCCCCCTCAAATTGGTGAATTATCTTTAATATTTGCACCTCACTCCAAAAGCATATTTGAATATGAATATATTTCTGCTCTTTTTTTTACCACTATTCATTATTTCTTACAATTACAATTAAGTATGAAAATACTGGCTCCGCCTTTTACTCAATTCATCAGTATTGATAATCACTCTGAAAAAAAATTTAATCATATTATGAACCATTCTTATCACCCATTTCATGGACATAATACAGTAAGGACAAAAACCCAAAAATCCTCTCTGCTATTTACCACTTCTGAGGAATTGGAAAAATTTTTAGTTCAAAAAATGATCGATAAAAATACCTATTGTATTGTTGCTGCAGAAAATTTTCAGCAAAAGACTTTTAACTTCAAAAAGAAATGGTATAAGATTATTGATCATGACAATCTTTTCATGGATTATTATAAAAGTAAACAACAAATGCAGCATCAAAAAAAACGACTTCAACATTACGAGCATTTAAAAAATATTGCACAATATCAAAATATTGAATTAAATTGGTTTTATACAGAAGGACCGGAATTTGCTAAATCAAAACACCATTAAAAATCAGCAGTTCTATTCATTAATCACCTTGGTTCTCTACCTACTTGCCTTTAACTTATTGGCTGCTAAGCTGGATTTTTTCTTTCAGCCAGCTGTTGGTGTAGTTGTTTTAATTAGTGCTTTTTTAGCTGATTTCTATTTTACCAGAAAAAGATTGCGTATTTATTTACGATTCTTGATTATTTTGGGTATTTATTTTTTTATGCGCCAGATGATATACCTGGTGTCCTTTTATGCTTCTCCAGCAGATACTTATAATTACTTTGATAAAATTCCAATCCTCTTTTCCAGAGATACTGCTGTTGCCTTTTTATTTATCCTTTTTTATTTTATCTTTGATGCCATTCGTGTTTTTAAAAAGAAATTATTCAATTATTTAATTTCTACTTTGGTTTTATTATTACTTTTCTATTTTATCTTTATGCTTAACAACCAGGAGATTCAAAAAACTTTCTTTCAAAATTATTTGAATTATGCTTTTTATCTCTTAATTGTTCTCTCTTTACTCATTCTGCGTCATTTTTTTTTATTACCAAAGTATTATGAAAAGGCAGGTTTTAAAGAAAGACCTGTTGTTATTAATATTTTTACTGCTTCCCATCTTCTTTTTCCTGATGACCATTACCTTAGGTTCTCATATGCAAAATATTGTAGACAATCCCTTAGGAGGAAGTAAGTTAGGGTTTTTATTTGATTTCAACAAATTGCTGGAACTAAAACCAGAAGTTAAGTTTAGTGATAATCGGGTTTTAATTATGGAACTTTCAGGGGGAGATCAGCATTCAACTAAAAGGCTGAGCAAAGGCTGGAACCGGCAATTATATCTGAAGCGTTTTAATCTGGAACAATACCAGAATGAAAGTTTCAAAGTTGCAGAAAAAGATAATAATCCCTATGAAAGACCAGAATACCTTTCCGGGTATATGTGGAGGAGAAAAAGAATACCTAATTATCAAAACAGTTTACCGATCATTCAAACATTTTATCTAGTAAATATTGATCCCTCTTCCTTATTGGGTAGTGAAGTTCTGACTCAAGTCGTTCCTATCACAGTTTGGGAAGATTCTCCATTTAAACAGATTTACCGATCATTCAGTCATGTTTTTGATGGTGATGAAATAGAGCTCATGATAAGTCGTCCCAGTCAGGAACAGTACATAAAACAGCTGGACTCTCCTCGTAAAAAATTACTCTTAGAATGGGGCAATAATCCAAAAATCAAGGAGCTGGCAGAAGAGATTACTGCTGTTTATCCCAGTACTTTATACAAAACTTTGGCTATTGAACAATACTTGAGAGATAACTATTTCTATTCTTTGCGGCCGGGCTTGCCTGATGATCCCAAAACCAGTCAGTTAGAGTATTTTCTCTTCGAATCAAAAAAAGGATACTGCACCTACTCTGCCTTTGCCATGACACAGATGTTAAGATCAATAGGAATAGCTAGCCGGGTAGCTGTTGGTTTTGCCCCAGATATGAGAAACAGTACTTTAAATTTCTATGATATCCGGGAAGTCGATTCACATGCCTGGGTAGAAGTATTTCTTGATGAATATGGCTGGATAACTTTTGATCCAACTTCTGCTAATATTGCACCAGATGAGGAATATGAGTTTTCCTTAAGCAATAAAGAAGAAAGAGATGATCTGATTGAGCAGATTTTAAAAAATAAAGATCTAATGGAAGAAATCCGTAAACAAAAAGAAGAATCTCAAGATCTCTTTAAAGATATTTACAGCCAGCTAAAAAGATCTATTCGCTGGCTGGCTTTACTGATTTTTAGTATTATTCTTCTCTTAATATTATGCCTCTTTTATTTAAGAAAAAACATAGCTTTAATAAAATATCAATTCAGCCAGGACATACGAAAACAATGTATCCATCTTTATCATGCTATTTTAACTCGGTTACTCTCCTATGGAATCAGTCTTAATCAGGGGGAATCTATTGAAGAATTCTCAAATCGGCTTTTAACTGACTATGCTATTGATATTCATCAGATCACTTCTTTATATCAGGCAAGTCAGTTCCAACAAGTGCAGGCACCGGAATGCAGGGCAAATGATTTAAAAAAGTTATACCAACAATTTAATGATACCTTAAAAAAACAACCCTTACTAAAAAAAATTAAAGCTTCCTTTAATTTCTCAATATTTTGGAAAAAAATCTTACCGGTTTTTCTTTTACTTTTTTTGCCATTCTTTTATTACTCAGGTAATGCAGAAGCTTCCCTTGACAGCTATATCAAACAAGCTAAAACAGCCATTTCCAATAGTTACTTTGATCAAGCTTTAAAACTTCTGAATGAAGCTGAAAAAGCATACCCGGAATCTTATGAACCGAATTATGAAAAAGGAAAACTCTACTATGAACATGACCTTTATGAAAGTGCTGTTAAAGAATTTCAATTCACTCAAGCAAAATATGATTTTAGTAATATTGGTACTGGCCTGAATATTTACTCTTATCTAGCTAGTTCATTTGGCAAATTAGGTAAAGATAATGAGGCTGTAAAAGTTTATGAGCAATCATTTCGCTATCATGAGAACGAAGATGCTTATGATAATTTAGGCTGGATGTATTATAAGGTTCATCAAAACACAAAGGGTATTGATTTTGTGCAACAAGGATTAAAGAAATACCCTGATTCACCAGATCTATTAATGACATTAGGAACCCTGTACTCTTCAGCCTATGAATATAAACTGTCGAAACAAAGCTATCTTCAATCAATTGATAAATCCAAAGGAACCAAAAACAGCAATTTTCGCGCCATTGCATATTATAATCTTTCTCTCTTGGAAGATACTTTTCTCTACTATGATTATGCTTATCAAACGGCTTTAGCTTCTTTATCAATCAAGGACCGAAGTTCTGCCCATTTAGAATTAAGTTATCTTTATAAAAATGCAATGGAATTAAAACAAGCTTTTGAAGAAGTTACCAGAGCCAATTCCATGGAACCGGAAACCCTGTTTCCAGAATTATCCATGGTGAACCTTTTTATCCTCTCTGGAAATCTGGATAAAGCTATTGAAATGGCTCACCAGTTACTGGAATCAGTGGATTACTCCTGGATGCTCTATTTTGGTACCAGTATTTCAGAATTTCATAATAAAATTTATCTGTATTTAACCAAAGCCTATCGATATAAGGGCAAACAGCTAAAATATACATTGCCAGATAAACTCCAGAACCACTTATTCCGTCCCTTTTATCAGTTATACTATGGAGTAAAAAGTCTCTATTATCAATTTTGCTATTTTAATAACAGTTTAAAAATTGCAGAAGAAAAAATCAATGGTGGTAGTGAACTGGAAGGATTAAAACTTTTATCTTCTGCTTTAAGCAATATCTGGCCGGCAAAAGCTCGTAAAATTTTAACTCTAGCCCAAAACATTGAGATCAAAATCAATCCGGCAAAAAAAAGAATCTATGATATGAAATTAATTTTACTTGAAGACCAGCTGTTTATTAATAAGCAAAAGCAAATCGCAAAGATAAAAAAAACTATGAATCAATTGGACCAACGCTGGGAAAAAGATTTGCTGGTTGATGGGCAACTGGAATTAATGAAACATGCCAGAGGAATGGAAAGAACAGGTTACTTAATTGAATTATTTATCGATTATCCTCAATTTATCCCTATGTTTGGGTATTCTTTACCAGTACAGATTGAATTTGATGCTTCACTTAGTAAAAAACAATGCAAGGAACTTACCAAAATACTACACCAGAGAGGAATGAGAAATAACCAGCAATCCCCTTTACAGTTATATATCAATATATCCAATAATCAATACCATCTATTATTTACCTATAAAAACAGAACCATTAAAAAATATTCTGTAAAAGCGAAAACAAATGAAGATTTTAATGATAAAATATTTGAAGAAATTTTTGTATTTAAATTATAAAGGAGAAAACTGATGAGCCGTCCAGACTGGAATCACTATTTTATTAATATAGCCAAAGAAGTTGCCAACAGATCCAGTTGTCTAAGAAACAAAGTGGGCGCAGTCATAGTTCGGGATAAAGATATTATCTCAACAGGTTATAATGGAGCACCTCAATACCAAAAAAACTGTACAGAAATTGGCTATTGTTACAGAAATAGAAATAAGATAAAATCAGGGACTCAACTGGAATTATGTCGAGCAGTAGGAAGCCATGCAGAATCTAATGCGATAAGCCTGGCAGCCCGTAATGGACATTCTACTAAAGATGCAACTATTTATATTGTAGGCCATCGATTTGTTTGTAATCAATGCAAAGCTCAAATTGCCAATGCTAATATTGCCAAAGTGATCCTTTGCACACCTGAAGATGAAATATTTGAATTCTTTCCCGAAAACGATTGGACTGTCCATCCAATTGATGAAAAATAAATATCCTAGATATATATTAAGGAAAGATAAAACATAAGCCGGGTTCTGTTAAAAGACAGTCATCTATCTGTTGGTTTTATTACTAAAGCCATATTGCTGCCTACCCGAAGAGTAAAACCAGCGGGACACTGTAACCTCTTCTTATTTGGCATTGCTCCTGGTGGGGTTTACCCGCCACTGCTGTTGCCAGCTTGTGCGGTGAGCTCTTACCTCACCTTTTCACCCTTACCCCGCACCTTTTTAGTCAGAAATTATTTCCTGACTAAAAAGGTGCGGGGCGGTATGCTTTCTGTTGCACTTTCCATCCCCCTGTACTTAATTCTATTTTATCCGTTAACAAAAAAAAATTAAGTACAGGGAGCCTGGATGTTATCCAGCACCATTCCCTATGGAGCCCGGACTTTCCTCCCCGCACCAAAATGATTTATTAATTCTTTTATAAAAACATAGTACAAATCACTTTAGTGCGGGGCGACTGCCAGTTTTACCTTTCCAGTTTTTTGTTTATCAATAGCCAGATTTACTAAGCCATCAGCATCCTGGTTTTTTCTCCGAGGGATATGCTGAATCTCAAAGTGAGTAAATTTATTTAACAAAGACATGCATTGCTGGTAGAGTATCTTTAAATTAGCGTTTTTTACTTTATATAAACCATTAATTTGTTTACAAACTAATTCAGAATCTGTGTAAATAATAACAGATGCTATTTTATTATCAATACCAATTTGAAGAGCTTTTAAAAGGCCTGTATATTCAGCAAAATTATTAGTCTGATGCTGAAGAAAATAATAGAAACCTTGCCTTTGCTGTTGGTATTCAAAAACCACACCAGCTCCAGCCAGGCCAGGATTTCCTCTGGCACCTCCGTCAATATAAAACACCCCTTTTTGTTGAGATTCTAAAGAAATTTCTTTTTGCAACATCTGCCAATCCATTTCTAAATCTGCAGCAACTAATTGGAGAGCCTTTTTATTTTTGCTGAGAACACTAATTATACGGTCTGTATTCATTAACTTATTAAATCAAAAAAGGGAAAATTAATCATCCATTTCAAAAAATTCATCATCATCCATCTCTTCTTCTTCAAGAGCAAAAATGTTATCATTTGTTTCTTCGTAATAAAGTACCCTTGAACAATAAGGACAGAAGTAGATATCATTACCAGATCTGACTTTATTGATAAATTCTGAAGGTAATACCAAGTGGCAGCCATTACAAAAACCTTTTAAAATGGAAACAATACCAAAACCTTCTTTATTTTTAACAATCTTCTCAAATTTATAACGAAATCCTTCATCCAAATCGTTTACAATGGTTTCTTCTTGGCCTTTTAATTCATCCAGTTTTTCTTTTATCTTTTCAACTTCAGAATCAACCCGCTCTGTTTCTTTGGTAATTTCTTCTTCTTGTTGTTTCATTGAAAGTTCATAGTTTTCAATCGCATTGCGAAGGTCCTCAATAATACGCTGATCTTGCATGAGTTGAAACTGATATTCATCCTCTCGTTGCTTGGCCTGACCGACTTCTCTATCTAAAGCCTCATATTCCCGTTGGGATTTGACAAATTTAGTTTTTTCTTCTAATTCCTGCTGCTTTAATTTCATCTCATTCATGCGCCGATGATAAACATTGATGTTTTCTTCTAGTTTTTTAAACTGGTTATATTTAGAAAGATAGGCCTTCTTAATCCGGTTCAAAACCTCATTTTTTGAGGATAAAACTTTTGGCAACTCACTCTTTTTTTCTTCCAGTTTAAATTTTTCAGTCAATATACTCTGGTAGTTTAACAATTTGTCATAAACTTCGTTAATGATCATATTTATCTCCCAAATAACGGTTATCCTCTTGATTGCTTATCAGTTACATTAAAAGATGTTCACTTTTATAACATTTTTTTTATAACTGATCCAGATAATCTTCAAGGATTTTTTTATTTTTTGCACCTCTCAATTTAGATTTAGCCTTAGATTCAATTTGACGGATACGCTCTCTGGTTACATTAAAGGAATTTCCTACTTGCTCCAGTGTAGAAGCACAACCATCGTCAAAACCATAACGCATATGAAGAACATTTTGTTCTTTTAGAGGAAGGTTTTTAATAAGGCTGCGGAAAATATCTTTAAAGTCACTATTAATAATGAAATCCATTGGATTTTCATATCCTTTATCTTCAATAAATTCGCCTAAGGAACTATCATCTTCTTCACCAATTGGTGTTTCCAAGCTGACAGGTTCACGAGCCACATTTTTAACAGCTTTAACCCGTGAGATGGACCAATTTAATTCATTAGCAATTTCTTCATTAGTTGGTTCTCTTCCCAGGCTTTGCATCAGTTTTCTGGTTTCTCTATGTACTTTATTAATCTGTTCAATCATATGAACAGGTACCCGGATGGTTCGAGCCTGATCACTAATAGATCGGGTAATTGCCTGACGAATCCACCAGGTAGCATAAGTAGAAAATTTATAGCCTTTGCGATATTCAAATTTATCAACCGCTTTGATCAGTCCAATATTTCCTTCTTGAATCAAATCAAAAAACAATAATCCACGATTGGTATATTTTTTTGCAATAGATACAACCAGCCTGAGATTAGCTTTAACCAGTTTATCCTTTGCATTTTTCACTAAATAAACACCTTTAGCGACTTCATTCCCATATTGTCGGAGTTCACTAATAGAGTTATTGTATTTGTATTCAATAGATCGTAAAGTGGATTCATTACTACGGATTTTTTTCACATAGTCTTTTAACTTGTCAAAAGACATATTATAAGTTTCTTCCAACTCTTTGCGGTTAATTTTTTCTAAACCTTTATAAAAAGCCTTAAATTCTTTATGGCCACTTAATCGAAATTTTTTAAATAATCTTCTATTGATTGATTCAAGCTCTTCAATTTTTTTCACCACTTTTACAATCTCATCGGCTATCTTTAAGACATCCTGATTATCAATATCATGGGAAAACATAATTTCAAAAGCTTCTTCTCGAGCTGTTTTAATATCTTCTTCCAGGTTGGCCCGTTCTTTGATTGATTTACAGGTACGGTATTTACTAAGAAGAGTTTTAAAATAGAGTGTTTTTTTGGTAAAAGGATCTAAAATATCTTTATATTTACTTTTTATTCTCTTTTTTTCAGAAGAATAATCTTTTGAATCAGAGCGGATGGTAACAATCGGGCGATCTAAGTCAATAGGATCTGCACTAATTTTTTCCAGAATGTTATAAAACTCCAGTATAGTAATCCCAACTTTACGAATCGAGTTATAGATGATTTTTTCACCTTCTTCGATTTTTCGGGCCAAAACCACTTCTTCATCAGCTGCCAGTAAATCTACTTTTCCGATTTCTTTCAAGTAAATCCGAATCGGATCATCTGATAAAGATGCAGAACTACCATAGATAACTTTTTTCTTAGTAGCTTTCTTTTCATGAAGAAGATTTTCAATTTCCGTATCAGATAAATTTTCACTTTCTTCTGAAACTGAGATACTGTTATTCTTTAATAAAATTAATACATCATCAATCCGTTCCTCTTCGATAATAATCTGAGGAAGCATTTTATTAATTTCATCATAAGTAACTTTTTTGTTTTTCTTCCCATGTTCAAGAAGTTTTTTGATTTCAGGATAATCCAGTAAATTTTCCACTACCTTTTTAGCTCCTGTAGTTTTTCTAATTTTTGTATCTCTTTTAACAAGAGAATTTTTTCTTCCTGAAGATCTTTGATCAGAGTATAATTTTGATACATTTTCCCCAACTTGATCTTCTCTTGAATGTCCTGGTTTTGTCGTAAATAATAATTTTTCAGCAAATCATAAATACGATCAATAATATTATTAACTAGATTTTTCTCATCCCAGTTAAATTCATCACTAAATATGCGGCTTTTTACATATTCAGTCAAATCGGATTGGTGAAAATGATCTAGTAAATTAGTAGATTTTTTAATTTCCTGGTTAACAATTTTTGTAAAAATAGATTGAATTTCCTCATTAGCAAAATGATCACTATTTAAACAACTCTTTTTTATGATTTCAACACTATTTTCATAGGATAATAATAGCAAGATTAAATCAACTTCTTTCTTTATTGAAAGGGTTAATGGAACTTTCTGATTTTGCTGTTTACTATTATCGGTAACTTCCTGGTTAAAATTCTGAGCAGAATGATTTTTTTTATACTCTTCTCTTACCGATTTCTGATCAATATTAAAAAAATTTGCTGTTTCATCCAGTAATTTCTGCTGAATGATCGTATTATCCCAAAGTCTGATATATTCAAATATTTTATTTAATGCCGTGATCAACTCACTATAATCTTCAATATTAATCCCTTTTGTTAATTGAAAAAGAAAAAAATCCAGAGCATTAACAGCCTGACTTTTAAATTTTTCGAAATAATTCAGGTCTGATTGTTGAAAAAAATCATCTGGATCCATCTGCTCTGGCAACAACAATACTTTTAATTGAATATTCTCTATATTTGCTGCCTCAAAAATTGCTTTCACAGCTCCTTTGCAGCCTGCTTCATCACCATCTAATAATAAAGTGATTTTAGGAGCATAGCGGGACAAAATTTTAATTTGCTCTTTAGTCACTGCTGTTCCACAAGGAGCGACACAATTGGTGAGTCCATTCTGGTAGCAGGTTACTACATCAAAATACCCTTCAACAATAAATACCTCACCGGTTTGTTGAATCTTTTGTTTGGCCACATTGATTCCATATAGCTGAAAACTTTTTTTGTAAACCAGTGTTTCCGGACTATTGATATACTTTGGTTTTTGATTTTCCCTTAAAGTTCTACCGCCAAATCCTACACATTCATTTTTATAATTATAAATGGGGAAAATAACCCTGTCAAAGAACAATGTTTTAAGCTTACCGTTATCTTCGCGAAATAATCCGCTTTGTATGAGAAAGGAGGTTTTAAATCCTTTCTTTAAAAGTATTTTTTCTAATCGACCATAACCAGCAGGAACATAGCCTATTTTAAAAGTATCAATCAGTTGAGGGGTAATTCCTCTATTTTTTAAATAAATCAGGGCGGCTTTTCCATCTGGTTTTTCCTTCAAAAAAAACTGGAATAATTTAGTTAACCTTTCATTAAAACTAATGAAATCCAGCCTTTGTTGATATTTCTCATTATCAGCCCGACTCTCACTAATGACTACCCCGGCTTTACCAGCAAGCAAACGGATAGCATCGTGAAAGGATAATTTTTCCATTTTTTCGACAAAAGAAATGACATCCCCTGCTTCTCCGCAGGAAAAACATTTATATATCCCATAATCTTCAGAAACACTAAAAGAAGGGTTTCGATCATTGTGAAAGGGACATAATCCAATCCAATTTTTGCCGGATTTTTTTAAAGATGGTACATATTCTCGAATAACCTGGGATATATCCAGATTATCTTTGATCTGTTGTATAATTTCTTTTGAAAACAGACGGAATAATCCTTAACTGTAAAAAGTTTGAAGTCTAATATAATACGAATCGAGGAAAAAATCAAGTTAAATATGTGTTTTTTTACAAAGTATAGTGAATATTATAACATCACTATACTTTTTTCTAAAAAAGAAATCAAGCAAAATCTATGGATAAATTGATATTTAATATTAGCTCTTATTGTACATTAATCATTGGGCATGGAATGGAATTTATTGAAAAAGATGATGAGACATTATTTAGTGATCCGGACAATCAATAAAACGAAAACAGTACCAACAGAATAATATCAATGGAGTTTTGATCTAAAAAAATAATACCATACAGGCCTCTATGGTAGATCCAGAGAGGTTTATTCATTAAATATCATGTATTTAAACACTTTTTTCTGCAAAATTCTATTTTTTGATAAAAACATGGTAATTTTTGCTAATTGATTGTACAATATATTTATAAAAAGTATTTACAGATAATTACTTAATAAACGTTAACCTTTGTTTCTCACTTTTTAAATAAGGAGAAATCTCATGAAAAAGGATAGCTCTAACCCTGAGATTAAAGGTGAAGTTCAAGGTAGTTTATTAAATGGTATTGTCACTGCTTTTCGGAAAATCAATATTATTTCTGTAAGAGAAGCAAAAGACATTGTGAATAATATCGATTCCAATTTATGGTATCCGCTAGATCACTTTTTTCGGTTATTTCGACAATTGACCAAAGGACGTAAAGAAATATCCCCCCTTTTATACAAAGCAGGTATCAATTTTATTGAAGATTGGTATTTTAATGGCCCTGGCAGAAACCTGATTTTTAAAGCAGTGGATTATCTGAAATTCCAGGATAAATCATCCGGCTATTATTCCGTTGTCAGGGGAAAACCAAAAGATATTGGTTCCATTCACATTGAAAAGCTGGATGAAAAAGCAGGTTATGCTGTTATCAAAGCAATCACTCCATTTCCTCGAGAATATGAAATGGGTGTATTCTATGGCGGATTGATGGCCCCTGGTGATCTGGAATGGGTTGACGTCTTTTCTGATGAAAAACCCTGGAAAAAACATCTATTTGAAAGAAGTATAACCATCCATTTTAAATATAAATCAGCAGAAGTGATTGAACAGGAAATCAACCGGGCTTTGCAATCTTTAGATAAAAAGGTTTCCATTGAGTTATCCGCAGAATCTATAAAAGCCTTATTATGGAAATATCGATCTTTACACGAACTCTATCAGCGGGAGTACCGCTTCTGGAATTTATCAAATAATATACTGGAAAAGGCCTCGGAAAGACTCTATAATCTAACAACAAAACTATCTGAATTAGCCAATACAGATACCTTAACAGGATTATTGAATAGAAGAAAAATCTTAGAAATTGCAGAATTGGAACTCAGGAGATTAAAACGGACAAAAACTCCTATTTCATTCATTATGGCAGATATTGATTTTTTTAAAAACGTCAATGATACCTACGGACACCTTTGCGGTGACATGGTTCTTCAAGAAACAGCTGCCTGTATAAAAAACAGTTTAAGAGAAACCGATTATGTTGCTAGAATAGGAGGAGAAGAGTTTCTCATTATATTACCTGATACTCACCCCAAATTTGCTGTTAAAGTTGCAGAAAAATTACGAAACAGTATTCAAGCAATGACAGTCAATTATGATAATAAAATAATTCAAATCACCATCAGTTTAGGCGTTAACTCTGATTTATGTGAAAAAACTTATGAAAAACTATGTGAACAAGCAGATGCGGCTCTTTATTATTCCAAAGAACAGGGACGGAATAAAGTAACCCTGTTTCATAAAAGTCTTAAATTAAACCACCAAGTATAAAAATTCCTCTCTCTAATAAACCAGATGTTTGCAATTATTCCAGAACAGGGATCTAAAAAATAAAAAATCTTGTTATTAACATCAGTAGAGTACAGGATAGATAAAATGCTGATCATAGTCAATAGCAAAAATTTGGAGTACAGCAATCTTAAATTGAATGGAAAATAATAATGAGCAAATCCAATTTGAGAAGATTTTCTTCTAAATTTTTAATTAGATGGAGAATCAAAGTTAACTACGGATATTAAAATTCAGATCATTTTTTAGCATTTTATTTCTAAAACGAACAATTCTATTCAAAATTTCAGAGTCCACATTGAACATGTCTATCTCTCGATTTGAGATACCAAAATCAGGAACTAAATTCAAGTGATCACAAAGAAAAGTACATTCAAAACATGAGTAGTATTCATATTCCGTATCATTAACAAATATTAATTCTCCCCCACAAATTGGGCAATGATATTTATTCATAGAACCTATTTTAACAGAATACAAACAAAAAAATCTATAGGGATTTTCCCTGGAAAAAAACAAGGGTTAGCTATTTTGATTACTAATAATGAAAAATTAGTATTTCATCAATACAAAATCAATAAAAAAATAAATTAAAAAACTTTCTTAATCTCTAGAATTTTAATGATAAAACATATATTATAAAACTTTAAAAAAAACAGGATACAGTTAGCATGAAATTAGAAATATTACCATTTGAAAAAAAACATCTTGATATTGCAGCAAATCTATTACTGCATAGAATAGAAAAAATCAGAAAAAAAATTAACTGGTTTGCTCCAGATCTGAATAGTAAAGCTGAAGCCAGGAAAGCTGTTGAAATGGAGTTTACCAAAGATTTATCAACAGGTGTAATTGCTTCTGTAGATGACCAAATGGTTGCCTACATGATCGGTTACATTTATCCAGGTGGTGTTTTTGAACGCTCTGCCTGGGTACAACTGGCTGGTTATGGCGGACAAGAAAAGTGCTTCCGGGAAATGTACAGTTTTCTGGCCAAAGACTGGATCTCTGATCGGTGTTTCCTACATGAGATTATGGTTCCCTCTCTTAATAGGGAATTACTGGAACTCTGGTATTCCTTAAGCTTTGGACAAGAACAGATCTATGGGGTTTTGGATTTTAAAGAACTAGGAGTCCCTCAGCCACTGAATATAGAAATCCGGGAAGCAAAAGATGAAGATCGTCTCATTGTTCGACAACTTGCTGTCACCAATGTAATCCATCAGACCAGATCACCAGTATTTGCCCCTGTATCTTCTGAATACCTGGATCAAGTCAGAAATTCCTATGAGGAAGCAATTGATGATCAAGAGATATTTTTATTTCTGGGATTTCATGAAAGTGAACCAGCAGGTTATCAGGTATACTATCCCGCACAACCAGCCCTCCATTCTCCTCCAAAAACTATTTGTTTGCCAGCAGCTGGTGTTGTGAATAAAATGCGGGGTAAAGGGATTGGAACACAAATGACCAGTTATTGTTTAAACTGGTTAAAAGAAAAGGGCTATAATTATTGTCTTACAGATTGGAGATCTACCAACCTGCTCTCTTCAAAGTTCTGGCCAAAAAACGGGTTTAAACCGATTATCTATCGACTTAGTCGCCGAATTCATCCTGATGCAGGTACAGCAAATTATGATGATTAACTAAAAAAATGTGATCCTTTGTAGTACATATTTTTAGGATCAGCACCTTCATCAAGCAGCAAAATAACTCGCTTTTTATAAGTCACCCAATAAAAAAATACAAATTTTATAAAAATTTCATTTATTTATTCCAAAAAGGGAATATAATAAATATAAGGAGTTAATGTAAAGGAGGTAATATCAATATGAAATGGTATATATTTATTCTTTTGTTTTTTCTTTCTTTCTCATTATTATTTAGCCAAAGTGTTAATGATTTAATTTTTTATACTGAGGTGTACCCGCCTTATAATTATCAAGAAAATGGCACGCCAACTGGAATATCAGTTGATTTGCTGGTTGAGATGCTAAAACTGGTTAAATCAAATAAGGATTTAAATGATATTGAAGTCATTCCCTGGGCTAGAGGTTATAATGATATTCAACGTAAAGATAATATTTGTCTCTTTGCTATGACCCGGACTCAAAAAAGAGAAAAACTTTTTAAATGGGTAGGCCCGATCTCAGAATCCAATAATTCCATGATTGCTTTAAAATCAAAAAAACTGAAAATCTCTTCAGACGCTGATATGAAAAAATATCAAATTGGGGTTATCAACGAAGATGTTGCTGAGCAAATGTTAAAAGATAGAGGTATCCCGGAAGGCAACTTACAAGGTTCCTCCAATCCCCTTTCTATTATTCAAAAACTAGAAGCCCAGAGAATTGATATGTGGTGTTATGATAAAATCACTGCCTTTTTCTTGATCAAGAGTAATAATTTTAATACTTCAAAATACGAGATTGTGTATACCCTCTCTACTGATGAATTATATTTTGCTTTTAGCAAAAATGTTCCTGACAAAGTGATCAAAGAACTTCAAGATGCCTATAATAAGTTAGTAAAATCGGGAAAATATAATAAAATTCTTGAAAAATACTCAAAATAATAAAAAAAAGCATTCCAGTCTACAAATTGGGATGCTTTTTTTTACCTATCATAAAGTATTTAACTGTAAAATACAAAAATTTTTCTTTCCTCAATAAAAAAAAACCATTATTTTAAAGAAAAATATGGTAAAAAGATTACACAGCATATAATAATGATAAGAATGGTCAGGATTATTAGTTTTGACCAAAAACTCTTATTTCTTACTTGTGTATCATGTGATGGCATTATAAAAATACATTTTTTTGGAGGATTTATGAAATTTGTTTCCTGGAATGTTAATGGAATTAGAGCTTGTTTGAAAAAAGGTTTTTTAGATTACTTTAAAGAATCCAGTGCTGATATTTTTTCGATCCAGGAAACGAAATTACAGCCAGATCAAATAGAATTGGAACTGGATGGTTACCATCAATACTGGAATTATGCTGTAAAAAAAGGCTACTCTGGTACAGCTGTATTTTCAAAACAACCTGCTCTTTCAGTGAATTACGGCATGGGCATTGAAGAACATGATCAGGAAGGAAGAGTTATCACCTTAGAATTTAAATCTTTTTATCTTGTTAATGTTTATACCCCAAATTCACAAAGAGAATTAGCCAGATTAGATTACCGAATGCAATGGGAGGATGATTTCCGTTACTATTTAAAATACCTGGAAAATACCAAACCTGTTATCCTCTGTGGTGATCTTAATGTTGCCCATAAAGAAATTGATATAAAAAACCCCCGTTCCAACCGTAATAATGCCGGTTTTACTAATGAAGAGCGAGCAAAAATGACTGAGTTATTAGAATCAGGAATGCTTGATTCATACCGTTTTTTTTACCCGGACCAGACCCATGCCTATACCTGGTGGTCCTACTTAGGAAAAGCACGTGAAAATAATACAGGATGGAGAATAGATTATTTTATTACTTCTGAAAGTTTCGCTAATCAATTAGCAAATGCAGAAATCCACTCTTCAGTACTGGGAAGTGATCATTGTCCAGTCGTGCTACACCTGAAAGATTCTATTAGCTAAACTCTTGTGGGGATTTACTTGGATTTAAAAAAGATATCTTTAACTATATATATAATCGCTTCACTTTTTGTCACAATACCACTTATTATTTTTTATCCACATGGATTGGCTTTATTCGTTAATTTAGTTGAAATGTTTCGATTTCCAGAACACTGGCTGGCAACTGCTTTATTATTTCTAGGTATATTAGTGATAAACCTTTATGATATCCTTTTTTATAATGACCGAGAGCAGTTTATAAAAAACGAACAAATGATCCGCTCTGTAATTGGGGAAAAAAGTATCTTAAACTACCTTTTGATTTCCATATTAAGCGGATATTTTGAAGAAGTTTTGTTTAGAGGATATTTTTATCAACTCCTCCTGTTGACAAAAACACCACTGGTTTTTACTTTTTCTTTGATTTCCTTCATCTTTGCTATTCTTCATGCTAATCAAGGTAAAATTGCCTTTATTCTTTCCTTTATGATTTCCCTGTCTTTCTTACTCTATGTTCATTACACTGGCTGTATCATTATCCCGATTATTTTCCATGCTCTATTTAATTTCTTTCAATTAACTTTTACTATTCCCTATCAGAAAAAGAAATTTCATCTGCAAATTGATTAAATTAATGAAATCCATATTTATTCTGAACCTTCTATCAGAATAGATATAAGAACAGTTTACTCAAGTGCCAGATCATTAATCCAATCAGCAAAATCAGGATAAGTTATTAATAATTCCCCTTTTTTTCCATTTTGATAATCAGAATAATCAAATCCCGGAGCAACAGTACAACCAAGAAGAGCAAATTGACCACCAGCTTTTAACCGGGCACCTTGCATTACCCCTCTGGGAACGACATGCTGGACCTTCATAGAAAGGAGGTTCTGACCAAGAGTAATCATTTTTCCTTTTCCATCTGGATATAAATTTATCATTTCAACAGGGTCCCCTAGATAAAAATGAAAAATTTCATCCGACTTTAGTACATGAAGCCCTGAAAATGTTTGGGGAGTCAATAAATAGTATATTGCTGTGCCAAAATCATGGTCAGAAGTATAGTGTCCTGGTAAATGACTTAAAGAAACTTTTTCTGAACTGCGGTAAGTTTCAGCAAAAAAGCCGCCTTCTTTGGGGTGGGGCTGTAAATTGAGTTTTTTTATAATATCTTCTGCTGTTAACATAAATAATCCTTTTCTTACTTTTTTTTAGGAAACTTTTGATCAAACATTTTTAATAATTCTTTTGCTTCCAGATCCTTTGGGTATTGTTCTAAGATTAAGTTACAATACTTTATTGCATCATCGATTTTATCCTGATGATAACAAAGTAATGCCAGGTTATGATAAACAGCAATATCTTCTGAATTGATTCGCAAGGAATGAAAAAAATACTTTTCTGCTTGTAAATATCGCTTGGTATTCATATAACAAATACCTAATTCATTACAAATATCCTGGGAATCTTGATTTTGTTCCAATGCTTTCTCAAAAAATGGAATAGCTTGCTCAAATTTTTCCTGCTTTCTTAAGGCAATTCCTTTAATATAGTAACCATTCCAGGACTCAGGAAATTTCTTTAAGTAATTGTCGATATATTCAAAAGCTTTGTCTTCCTGATCCGCTTCGATTAACTGATAGGCCATTTTATAATCATCATCTAACATTCCTAATTCTTTGATTTCTCGAATAATAGCTTTTACTTCTTTTTTTCGATCCATATTTGTACTGTTTTGTAGAAATTCCTGGAAATAATCCAGAGCTTTATCATAATTCTCTCTGATCATATAAAAACGGCCTAGATAAAACAGAGCCTGTTCACTTTTTTCTGCCCACCCTTCAATGATTTGATAATATTCATAAGATAGTTCTTCCATTTTTTCTGCTTCAGCAATTTTACCCTGGTGATAAAGATCCTGAGAAAATTCATCATAACAAATGGCTAAATTGAGCTGATGATCAAATGATTCTGGTTTTAAAGCTTGCAAAGTTCGAAATAGTTGAATGGCATCTATAAAATCATGGTGACTTTCTGCTTCATAAGCAGCAGCAGCTAACCTGCCCTCAATATCAGGTTGAACTTCAAAAATAAATTTACGGTAATATGCTAAATGTTCATTATTTAAATCATCCCGGATAAGCGCAATCATTCCATTAATTACATTTTGTGGATTAATATGTTCAGGAGTAAATTTTTCCCCTTCCTCTATTAAAACCGGAAGAGGAATCTCTTCATCCACAATAAAACTTCCAATCTGAAAACCACTCTTCCCTTCCATAGAAATGAAATAAATATTATCATTCAATTTAAAAACTCCTCTGCTTAATTTATGATTCTTGCTATGATCAAGAGTTTCTTTTAACATAAAGGACACGAAGGATCACAAAGAAAAAAATCTAAAACAAAGCACCTCTGCAATCCGATGATCATTGTCCTGCAAAGTTTTTTTTCACTCTTCTCTCTTCCTTCGTGAAGTTCGTGTCTTCTTCGTGCTTTGTGATCCTCTTTATAGTTACTCATTATCACAGATAAAAGCAATTATTATTTTATCTCAATTTAGCTCCAACTTTTGTCTGTAAAGCCTCTAAGACCTGATTAAAAGCATTATCCACCTCTTTATCAGTTAAGGTTGCATTTCCTTTATTAAAAATCAAATTAATGGCCAGAGAGTATTGATCAGCCCCAATGTTTTCTCCCCGGTAAATATCAAAAACTTTAACATCTTTTAAGATCTCAACATTTTCCTGTTTAATGACATCAAAAACATTTTGCACAGAAACTTTTTGGTCAATAACAAATGCCATATCCCGTTCTGAACTGGGAAACCTTGGTACTTCTTGATAAATAATCTTTTTATCACTTAATTTGAAAAGAGCAGTTATATCTATTTCAGCTAAATAACAATTGACATCTATATCAAATTGATCACAAATCACTGGATGAACTTTTCCCATTAATCCAACTTTTTGATCTCCTACCAGAATATGAGCTTGCTGATAAGGTTGCAGCCAGGATTCTTCAGCTGATTCACAGGTAAATGAGGTATCAAAGCAAGTAAAAACATTTTCAACAACCCCTTTTAGGTCAAAAAAATCATAATCAGCACTGTGGGTATTATGACTCTTTACCTGTTTTGGCCCAGCTAACGCAATAGCCAGTCTTTTTTCTTCTAAAGGCATTTCTTTGCTGGTTTTTAAAGAAATATTACCTAACTCAAATAAAGAAAGGCGCTTATTTTTTCTTGTCACATTATAGGCGACAGTTTTTAACATACCTGGCACCAGAGAAGTTCGAATTCCAGCCCAATCATCGGTTAATGGAATTCCTAAATAAATCATGTCCCGGTAAGGATGATCTTCAAGCAGGTTCATCTTGTTTAAGAGGTTTTGGCCAATAAAAGTAAAATTCATCACCTCATCACAGCCGCTTTGATAGAGGTTTTCTAATAATTCCCGTTCTTTTTTCTGATCGACTGTTAAAGTAGCAGCCTGATAACTGGGAAAAAGAGTCGCTTGTATATTATTATAACCATAAACACGGGCAATCTCTTCGGCAATATCCTCTTTAATGGTCACATCACTTCGCCAGGAAGGGGGAAACAGGGAAAAA
>JAKSBL010000716.1 GCA_022361115.1 Spirochaetota bacterium
ATGTTTTTTAAGTAACTGATAAAATTGATGGCATTATCAATATAATTAATATTGAGTAGAAAGATAAAAACATCGATTAGGAAATCAATGGAAGAACAGAATTTGTTTGAATATTTTAAGAAAAACTTCTTAGCATCAGAGATTGTTTCTTTATCCTCATCAGTCGTGATGTAAAAATCAAACTGATCTTGCTGATTTTTACATTGATAAGTATAAATTATTTCCCCATCTTGCTGCTTACTGGTAACAGCAGAAATCCAGAATAATGGAATTTTTGATAAATCTTCAACGGTTCCTGAAAAAATAGATTTATCCAGTATACAAATTATAGTTCCAACTTCTAATTGACTTTTTTTAGCAGTACTTTTTATTTTGATTTTCATAATTCTTTCCTTTTATAATCTCTTTTTCAATAATTGAAAAAGCTCATCATTCGAAAATTGAATTGGATTATTTTTATTGGATGATTTTTCTGCAACCTTTTTTAAATCATCCTCAGTTAATCCATATTGAGAAAACCGAGGCATATCTAAAACTTTTAACCAATTCTCAAAAACTTTCAGCAAATTACTCAGTATTTCCTTTTCATCTTCACTATTCTGACTAAATAATTTTCCAATAGCAAGATATTTTTGAAGTGTAACCGGATCATCTCGTTTGTCCAATAATATATCAATCATCGCAGAATTAACTTCACCTAATAAGGTTCCACAAATCACTCCATGAGGAATAAGAAAAAATCCCCCCATTATTCCGGCAATACCATGGATTGATCCCAATCCTGCATTGGCCAACGTGATTCCAGAAATCATAGTTGCATATGCCATTTTGGATTTATATTCTACTTGATCAGCATGAGTTGTGATAGATGGGATAAAAGCATCTACAATGAGGCGGATTGCATTTTCTGCCAGATTATCAGTAAAATAATTACCTTTAATAGACAAATATGATTCTAATAATTGGGAAAACATATCCATACCACAACTCGCAGCAATAGATAGAGGGCAATTTAGATAGAGTTCAGGATCGATAATTGCTATATCTGGTATATAGTGGTCATGTCGAAGTGATTTTTTAAAGCCTTGTTCTCCTACCTGACTGATAACTGCATTTTTGGTTACTTCACTACCTGTTCCAGCTGTTGTAGGAATAGCAATATGAGGAACTTTATCACCAGAAGGTTCCCTGTCGCCAACTCCTTCTAAAAAATGGATAATGGATTTTTTCTCTTTTAGCATAGCAGAAACAGCTTTTCCTGTATCCATTACACTACCACCGCCAATTGAAATAACTAAATCAATTGGTGTTTTATCTAATTCAATTACTTTTTGATCAATATCAGATACTGTTGGTTCACCTGAAACTGTTTGATGAATAAACTGAATGTTTCCTTTTTCTAATTGATTTTTAAGCTTATTCCTCCAATGAATAGTTTGAAAAAAAGATTTTTTACCAGTTAAGATTAAAACATTCTTTCCATATTTAGGAATCAATGCTGGTAATTTCTTGAAAGAATTCTTTCCAAATAAAATATTCTGAGGAAGATTAAGACTAAAATCAGTAATATACATTGTCTATCCTGTATTTGTTTTTTGTTATAGACTATTCTAATTCTAATAGAATAAATTACTCAATAATTCAGATGGTTCTGCATCATATCACAATAGTTCTTTCTAAACATCTTATTGATAATAATAAATAAAAAACAATAATAGAGCAAGAAAAATCATTATTACTTACCATAGAGTTGTACCAAGTGCCAGGCACAAAAAAATATAGCAGAAACTCTTTTTATATATCAATGACCATTATTTATAATTTATAATAGGATGAGAAAAAAAGTGAAACAGACTTTTATGTATAAGTAAATTCACATGAAATAGTTGATAAAATATTTGAAAAAGTATGAATATTTTATTATACTCTTAAATTATCTTGAAATCACAGGACTTTAATTTATGATAAATAAAAATCCCATAATAGTTTTTAATCGAAAGCGATCAATTTTATTTTATGTTTCTTTGCTTTTAATATTACTATTTGTTATCAGTACCATATCAATTTTTCTGATTACCGGACGGTTTAATTTTTATACTTTTTTTTATCTTAATATAAAAGAGCACCTTTTTAGAATGATTGCCTCTGGTTTTTACGTTAGTCTCTTGGCTTTTGGAATATTTTTTCTTATTGTTTCATTGTTCAATGAAATGAAACAAATATTCTGTTATGAAGATCGAATTGAACTGAAACAAGTTTTGCAAAAAACCATTATTATTCCTTATCAGGAAATTTCTTCAATCAACTTCAAAATATTTTATTTGCATCAAAATGGGAAAAATTTTAATCAATATCAACAAAAAGAATGTAGGGTATTGTTTAATAATCAAAAATTTACTTTTTATCTTTCTTATGGGATATCAGGTTATTATGATGAAATAGAACCTGTAAAAAGCCAGTCGGTCTTTCTTTTTCCTAAAATAAAATTAGTACAGAAGGAACAAGTTGATCAGGTCATTAAATTGATTCAAAATGTTAATAAAATAAGCACTCCTTACTTACCTGAGGAAGTAATTTTATGATCCATGAAATCATTTTTAAGATTGCTAATTTTGCAGTACTCCCTGCCTGGTTATTACTTATAGTTAAACCCCATTCAAAAGTTACTCGAATAGTAGTATTTTCGTATATTTTTCCTTTTTTTCTTGGAATATGTTATCTTGCTTTAATGATTATCAATATTGGTAAAAGTAATGGTTCCTTTACTTCATTGGCAGACTTGGGTTTACTGTTTCAAAACCCAGCAACTTTACTAATTGGCTGGATTCATTATCTTGCTTTTGATTTAATGGTAGGTAGTTGGATATCACAGAATGCTAACCAAAATCAGATAAAACATGTTTTTATCATTCCCTGTTTAATTCTGACTTTAATGGCAGGGCCTATTGGTTTAGTCGTATATCTTATTATTAAATGGATTGCCAGAAAAAAAATAATTGATGAAATCATATGATTATTTAAGTATAAATGAGCACTTGGTCCTAAAAGTATGTAACTTTTATAATCTGATATGCAGTGTTTGATTTTAATAACCTGTAGTATTGTAAGCGCTTACAGTTTTATTTATAAAAATATTTACTAAGATAACTTGATTATTATTACAAGAGAAAGCTACAAATGGTTCATAGATAAACAAATTAAAGTTAAATTTGATTTTAACTAAAAAATAAACAATTAAAATAGGTGGTCTTATGAAAAATGATGTTTGTTTAATCCCTTTAGATGAAATGAAAAAATTTATGATTGATGTATTTAAAGGATTAGAAGTACCAGAAAATGAAGCAAAAATTTGTGCTGATGTATTAATTGAAGCTGATAAGAGAGGTATGGATTCTCATGGAATTAATCGTTTAAAACCAATTTATTATGATCGAATCAAAGCTGGGATTCAATTTGCTAGAACAAAAATAGATATTATCAAAGATAATATGGCAACAGCAGTTTTAGATGGAAATGATGGAATGGGTATGGTTGTTTCACATAAAGCTATGAATATGGCAATTGAAAAAGCTAAAATCTATGGCCTGGGTATGGTTGCTGTTAGAAACTCTACCCATTATGGTATTGCCGGATATTACACTTCTATGGCAGTAAAACACAATATGATTGGAATTACAGGTACTAATGCTCGGCCATCAGTTGCACCAACTTTTGGAGTTCAGGGAATGCTGGGAACTAATCCTATGACTTTTGGTATTCCTACTGATGAAGATTTTCCATTTAGCCTGGATTGTGCAACTTCCATTTCTCAACGAGGAAAAATCGAATATTATGCACGAGCTGGCAAACCAACCCCAGCAGGATTAGTTATTAATCATAGTGGTGAAAGCATGACTGATTCAGCTGAAATTTTGAAAGCCTTAACAGAAGGAACTGCTGCTTTAAATCCTGTTGGTGGTATTGGAGAAGATACAGGTGGATATAAAGGATACGGTTACAGTACTGTTGTGGAAATTTTATCAGCAGCTCTCCAGGGAGGTAGCTTTTTACAGATGTTATCAGGTTTTAAAGATGGTAAAAAGGCTCCTTACCACCTTGGACATTTTTTTATTGCTATAAACATTGAGTCCTTTTCTGAAGTAAATGATTTTAAAAAAACCAGCGGTGATATCTTAAGAGCATTGAGAAAAAGCAAAAAAATGCCTGGTGCCGATCGAATTTATACAGCAGGAGAAAAGGAACATGAAATTTGGCTGGACAGAAAAGATACCGGTGTTCCAGTGAATGCAAGTTTACAAGAAGATATCAAAACACTGATAAATGAACTCAATATTACTGGCTATCAATTTCCTTTTCTATAAAAAAAATAGATAGATTAAAAGGATTTTTCTATATTTTAATATACAGATTATATAAAGTTGAATGAATAAAATGTCAATTTTTAATTCTAAGTTAATAAATGTATATTGTTTTTCGTATTATTTGTTCTTTTGCAGTTA
>JAKSBL010000524.1 GCA_022361115.1 Spirochaetota bacterium
CATGATCAAAACAAAGTAATTGAAATTAAAACTAGTAGTATGCCTGCAGGAATATCTGAGGAAAAAGCAATCTATTTTGATGAAAAAATTGTCTTAAGAAAAGATGATATTATGATTTTATTTACTGATGGGGTCTCTGAGATGGCGAATGAACAGGGAGAAATATTTGGCAGAAAAAGAATTTATCAAATTATTGAAATGCATTCTATCTTAACCATTGAAGAAATTTTAGATAAAATCAAAGATGCGCTAAAAGCTTTCCAAAATCAGCAAAAGCAATCAGATGATATATCCATAATATTGGCCAAAATCCATTAGCTGAATTTTCTTAAAGATTCTCTTCTACTTTTTGAGAAATATAATAAATGTCTTCCTCATTTAAACCTGGGTATAAAGGACAGGTAATAATATTCTGGAATTTTTTAATTGCTTCAGGGGTATCCTCAATTTTATAACCCATTTTTTTATAAGCGGAAAAAAGAGGGATAGGCGTAAAATGAACATTAGTACTAATCCCCTGATCTAATAAACAGCTCATTAATTGATTACGTTGATCTTCCTGATAATGATTTATTCTTAAAGGAAAAAGATGGGCAGAAGAGATCTTTACTTTTGAATCCTGGATGTGGAGAGTATACTTTTGAGTATCAGCAAAATATTTTTGATATAAAGCTTCTACTTCTTTTCTTTTAGGAAGAATACAACTTTCATACCGTTCCAATTGAGCCAATCCTATAGCAGCCTGGATGTCAGTCATATTATTTTTAAATCCACACAGTTCAATATCATACTGCCAGCTATTTGACTGATATTTTGATAAAGCATCTTTATTCTGGCCATGAAGAGAAAAAAGAGCTAGTTTTTTATATAAAAAATCAGCTGATAGTTGGTTAAGTGAATTAAAAGTTAATGCGCCCCCTTCAGCTGTCGTTAAATTTTTAACTGCGTGAAAGGAAAAAACATTAAAGTCTCCTTGATTACCCACCTTTTGATCCTGATAAACTGCCCCAAAAGAATGGGCACAATCAGCAAGCAATAAAGGACGGGTTAAGTTCTCTTGCAGAGTATTTTCTGTTGGTTGAAAAAGAGGTTTTGCTGATTCTA
>JAKSBL010000205.1 GCA_022361115.1 Spirochaetota bacterium
CAGATTTTGCCTTTTGCTAATATTAATCGGAAGTTAAATTCAGCATCATTGTTACGAACCAGTTCTTCATCAAACAAACCTATCTTATCAAAAACAGATCTTTGGTAAGCTCCAAAAGCAACGGTGTCTGCATAACAGGCTTTATCAGTATAACGAAAAAGAGCATTGCCTACTCCAAAAGGTGAAGTCATGGCTAAAGCAATTGCTTCTGAGCGATTGTCCTGTCCAATAGTATCTATCACCCCTCCAACACATTCAGCATTTGTTAGTTTTAAAGCAGCTAAATTATTTTTTAAAAAATTTTTGTCAGCAAAACTATGAGCACCAAAAATAATAATATATTCTCCAGCAGCCTCTTGTATACCAATATTTAATGCGTGAGGGGTTTTTTGAGCTGGATTATTTAAAACTTTAATCTGTGAGTATTTTTGTTGTAATTTTTTTAAGATATTTAGAGTATCATCTAGAGAAGCCCCATCAACAACGATTATTTCAATTTTGTCAATTGGAAAATCCTGATTAATAAAAGAGAGAAGACATTTTTCAATATATTTTTCTTCGTTTAAACAAGGAATAACAATGGAAAATATGATGATAAGACTCCTTATTATATCTTATTGAATTTAAGAATGTTCTCGTTTAAATAAAATTGTCTCAATAGTATAAAGTATAATTTTTAGATCAAATTGAAGAGAGAGATGATTGATATAGTATAAATCATAACTGAGTTTTTTATTCATTTGATCCAGGTCATTCACATAAAAAAAACGGACTTGTGCCCAACCTGTTAAACCTGGTTTAACTAGCTGCCGTTTTTGAAAAAGGGGATATTTTTTTACAATAACTTCAATTAATTCTTTTCTTTCAGGTCTGGGGCCAATAAATGACATGTCACCTTTTAGTATATTGATTAATTGTGGTAATTCATCAATTCTTAATGGCCGAATAATTTTTCCAATAAAAGTGATGCGTTGATCATTGGTTGAAGTTAATTGGGCTTTCCCTTTTTCTGCATCACTAACCATGGTTCTAAATTTAAACATCTTAAACTCACGGTTATTTAAACCCATTCGTTTTTGAATGTAGAAGATTTTTCCTGGAGAAGTTATTTTTACTAGAAAAATGGTTAATAAAAGTATCGGTGAAACCATAATAAGCAGGAAAAAGGCTATTAGTATATCTCCAATTCTTTTAAAAAACCTGTTATATAAAGAATCCAGTTTGTATGTAGAAAAAAGTTCAAAGTGATTGGTATTTGTTATAATTTCTGCTGGTAAACTTTGATCAAAATAGGCAAAAATATCGATTAAAGTAAAAATTCTTCCACCATGAATTTCAAATTGAGTAAGAGTATCGAAAAGTTCCCGGTTATACACAAAATCAGAATCAATAACCAGGTAGTGGATCTCTTTTAGCCGCTGTGCAATGGTAGCTGTATTGGTTGTTAAATCTATTTTACCCAGATGAAGTTTAAATATTTTTTTATATTGTTTAAAAAGTTGTTGTAATAATTGGAAATGATCAGCATTACCAAGATAAAGGATATGAACTTCCTGCCTGTTTTGAATCAGCAAGTGAAATAAAATTTTATTTAAAATGGCAATAATCAAAGGTACAAAAAGAAATCCTGAGAAAAAAACAAAACGGGTAAAATTAGTTTGAGTGAGAAAAAAGTAAATACCAAAAATTCCCATGGATAAGAGAGAAATGAGGGGTAAATAAAGGAGAACTTCAGTTAATTTGTATAATTTATTGAGTTCATATACTTTAAAAGAAAAGAAAAAAATAACAATAACAATTGAATAAAAAGAAAAAAGCAATATGGTTGATAAATCCAGTGTTTTTTGAGAAAACTCAGGAAAAGAAAACCAGATATAACGTAATGCAAAAATGAGTAAAAACAAGCAGAAGGCAATAAGCAGATCAATTATTGCAAAAAAGAAGCGGTTAAAATTGAACAATTGTTATCCTTTTTTTTCTGAAGTTTGTAAGTTATATAACATTTTTCCTGTTAATAAGAAAGAATAATTTTGATTTGAATGCTGTTTTAGTGATAGTTAAATAATTATTCAAGGAAAACAAAGTTTGTAGCACTTTGTTTTAAAAAAATGTTGACATTTCCCTTTAGGATGATAATATCGTGATTAAAGTCATTTTTAAAAAGAGCTTCAATGAGTCATATTAAAAAAAATCAATTCATTTGTCAGTTTTTTAATAAAAATATTCATTATTATAAGTAGAGATGTTATCTTAATAATTAAATTTGATATAAATTGTATTATTATATGGTACAATTTATATTTTGTAAGGAAAAATCATGGAAGAATCACGAGATATGAATGAAAAGTTAAAAGCATTAGAGTCATCTGTTTTAAATATTGAAAAAGCCTTTGGTAAGGGATCGATTATGAAACTGGGATCAAAAAAGGCAATCAATATTGATGCCATTCCTAGTGGTTCATTATTACTGGATGCTGCAATGGGAATTGGAGGTTATCCAAGAGGGCGCATTGTTGAAATTTATGGTCCGGAATCATCCGGTAAGACGACTTTAACTTTACATGCAATAGCTGAAGCTCAACGAAATAACGGAATTGCTGCATTTGTTGATGCTGAACATGCCTTGGATCCAACATATGCAAAAGCACTGGGTGTAAATATAAATGATTTGTGGATCTCTCAACCTGATACAGGAGAACAGGCATTAGAAATAGTTGAATCTTTAGTTCGCAGTGGAGCTGTTGATATTATTGTGGTTGACTCTGTAGCAGCTTTAACTCCTCGTGCAGAAATTGAGGGAGATATGGGTGATAGCCATATGGGATTACAAGCACGATTAATGAGTCAGGCTTTGAGAAAATTAACTGGTGTTGTTTCCAAATCTAATTGTTGTGTTGTATTTATCAATCAGTTAAGAATGAAAATTGGTATTATGTTTGGTAATCCTGAAACTACCACTGGAGGAAATGCTTTAAAATTTTATTCTTCCATGCGGATTGATATTAGAAAAATAGAAACATTGTCCAGTGGTGATGAACCCATTGGCAGTCGTGTTCGAGTAAAAATTGTTAAAAATAAAATGGCTCCTCCTTTTCGCCAAGCAGAACTGGATATTGAGTATGGTAAGGGGATATCCAAAGAAGGATCAATTTTAGATGCTGGAATTAAATATGGATTAATTAAAAAAGCTGGTTCCTGGTATTCTTATGGTGAGAAAAAAATAGGCCAGGGGAGAGAGAATGTGAAGAGATTTCTTAGTGAAAACAATAATATCAGCCTGGCCATTGAAGAGAAAATTCGTTCTGTGCTTATTCCTAAAGATGAAGAAGAACAAGCACAAGAGCAAGAGCAACTTCCACTAACCAATAATGCAGGTCAAAATACGAAATGAAATATGATTTAATTTTGTCATTAGGTTCCAATATCGAACCAAAAGTTGAGTATTTAAAACAAGCATTACAGCTCTTAAAAGAAAATGTAGAAATTGTTAAAATCAGCAGTATATATCAAACAGATCCTCAAGATGATTTTGATCAAGAGAAGTTTTTAAATATCTGTGTTTATGTCAAAACTTCTCAGCCCGATCCTTTTTGGAATTTAGAGCAAATAAAACAGACAGAAAACAGGATTGGTCGACAAAAAGCTAAAGATCGTGAAAAAGGGCCTCGCGCTATCGATATTGACATACTGTATTTACAGAACTGTAAAATGGATTGTCCTATTTTGACCATTCCTCATAAAAGCATTTTTAAGAGAAATTTTGTCTTAGTCCCTCTGCAGGAAATTTTAGGATTTATAGAACAGATAAATTTGGAATCCCGTTATATAAATGAAAAAATAATAACGAATAAAAAGCAAAATGTTGTAAAGTATGGTGAATTAAGTCTGGAATAAAATATGGATAATATAAATATTGAAAATGCAAATACTGAATCCTCCCACAGCGACAAATATCAGGTAAAATTAAAAGAATTTGAAGGGCCGCTTGATTTACTCATTCACCTTATTAAAAATGCAGAAATTAATATTTATGATATCTCTATATCTGAGATTACCCGTCAGTATCTAGAGTACATTTCTTATCTGGTAGCTATGGATCTGGATAATATTGCTGACTTTATTGAAATGGCTTCTACCTTAATGTTAATTAAATCTAGAACATTATTACCTGTAGAGATTGAGTATGATGAAGAGCAGGAAGATCCAAAAGATGAATTAATTGCGAAGTTATTAGAATATCAAAAATTTAAAATTGCTGCCGGCCTGTTAGAAGAGAGAAGTGATGAGCTTAACATGGTGGTCAAAAAGAATCCTCCGGAGCTTTTTAATGTGACTGCTGACGAGGATGAATCCAATTGGCAGCCCCTTTCTGTTATTGATTTAGTTGGTGCTTTTGCTGCTGTTTTAAATCGAGTCGAACGAGATGATAGAAAATATGAAGTTGAGAATTTGGAATTAAAAAAAAAAAAAAAAATTGATGAGATTTCAAATATTTTGGAAACAAAGAAATCTTTTCATTATTCTGAAATTATTCATGGTAAGATGAGCCGAATGGAATTGGTATGTATCTTTTTGGCTTTGTTAGAAACGGTAAAAAAAGGGATGATTTCGATTAAACAGCATAAGATATTTGGTGATATTTATATCATGAAAAGAAAAGATTATATCAAACCAGAACAGAGAGAAGAGGGATTATTTCATTAATAAAGCTTCAATTATCATTTGTTTTTTTTAAAAATTTATTGTATATACCAATGAGTCTCTTATAATAAAATAAATAATACTTAGGTGTTTACTAAATTGCTCTGAACGGGCATTTGCTGTTTTGCTTTAAACAAGCAAAAACAAATTTAAAAAGCAGTTACTGCTTTTTTACGATTGGAAAAGGTTGATTGTATGACCTTTTTGCAAACAATCAAATGAGCTAAAAGATATTTTACTTTTACTAAGGTAAGAAATATGCAAATAGATAAATATTCCGGTTTAATAGAAGCAATGCTCTTTTATGAAAATGAAGTGATCAATATGAAAACTTTTAAGGAAAAAACCGATTTATCAGAAGAAAAAATAAAAGAAATTTTAAATCATTTAATGGAAAAATATAATGATCCATTACATGGAATTAGTATAATAGAGGTTGCAGAAGGCTATACTTTTCAGATAAAAAAAGAAATTGTTGCAGATTTTAAGCAGATGTTTCAAATTAAAGAAAAACAGAAACTCAGTAAAACAGTCATGACTGTTTTATCAATTATAGCTTACAAGCAGCCAATCACTAAAATGGAAGTCGAAGATATTCGGGGTGTTTCTTCAGATAATGCGGTTCGACTTTTACTGGAAAAAAACCTTATTGAAATTGTTGGTAGAAAAGAGGCTTTAGGAAAGCCTTTATTATATGGAACTTCAAAGGATTTTTTGAAACATTTTAATTTGAAATCAATAGATGATCTTCCTCAGATCAATGAGTTAAAAAGTGATGAGTTTACTCTTGAGATGCAGGAGGAGGAAGAATAAATGCGGATTGCCCGATATTTAGCGGTTTGCGGAATTGCATCCCGTAGAAAAGCAGAAGTTATCATTTTAGCAAATAGAGTAATGGTAAATAATGAAATAGTGACAGATCTGGCAAAACAAATTTTGGAAAATGACCAAGTAAAAGTGGATGGACAAATTATAACTCCATTTGAGAAAAAATATATCGTTTTGAATAAACCAACCCAAGTTCTTTGCGAAAAAGGAGATAAATGGAAAAGAAAAACTGTGTTTGATTTAATCAAACCAGAAGATCCCTCGCTTTTTTATGTTGGCCGTTTAGATTTTCGTTCCAGTGGATTAATTATATTGACTAATGATGGGGATTTTGCTAATAGTATAATACATCCATCGAAACAGGTTGTGAAAGGATACTTTGTTGTATCTGAAGAAAACCCGCCTTTGGAAATGATAACTCAGTTCCAAAAAGGTATAAAAATCAAAGGAATTCTGTACAAGGCAGTCAAGGTGAAAAACACCAATCAAAAAAATGCCTTGATTATTATTTTGCAGGAAGGGAAGAAAAGAGAGATTAGAGAGGTGTATCAATATTACCAGCTCAAAATAACTAAACTGCAAAGAATATCTATTGGTAACTTAAAACTGGGTACTATCAAATTAGGCGAAGGTGAGTATCGGTTATATAAAAAAGAACAACTTATTGAGGCAATTTATGAAAAATAACTCAATTGCTAATATTGTTATTGCAATCGATGGACCTGCTGGTGCAGGAAAGAGTACAGTTGCTAAAAAAGTAGCAGAAAAACTACAGGTAGAATATGTTGATTCTGGCGCTTTTTATCGGGCTATTACAAAAAAAATACTTGACAGTAATTTAAAAATAGAAGATTATAGTGCAATTGATGATTTATTAGCTGAAATTCGGCTGAAATTGGAAAATGGTAAAATTTTTATTAACAATATCGATTTTACCCCATATTTACGGACTCAGGCAGTTACAGAAAATGTATCACCTGTATCCAATAATATTAATATTCGAAAAAAAGTGAATTATTATTTAAATGAGTATTCACAAAATAAATCCATTATTATGGATGGCAGGGATATTGGAACTGTAGTTTTTCCTGATGCTGATTATAAATTTTACGTTGATGCTTCTTTAGAAGTGCGGGCAAAAAGACGTTTTGATGAAAAAAATTATCAAACCACCATGAAAATGATAATGGATAATATCAGAAAACGGGATGAAAATGATAAATCAAAGCCTTATGGTGCTTTAATTCAGGCACAAGATGCAATTTATATAGATACATCAAATTTAACAATTGATTCTGTGGTAGAAAAAATCATTACTGCCATTCAGTCAAATACCTAAAGTGGAGTTTTTTATGAGTGATCTTAATGTCGACACTGATATTGATTTCGAGAAAAGTTTTCAGGATACTCTAAAGGATCTGGAAGAGAATACTATTATTAAAGCGACAGTGATTGATATTTCTGGTGATACTGTTTTCCTGGATTTTGGTTATAAGTCAGAAGCAAAAGTGCCTTTAGCCGATTTTGAAAAAAAACCGGAAATAGGTGATGAAGAAGAAGTTTTTTTAGTTAGAGAAGTGGTTGATAAAATAACCAACACAGATAAAACTCTGTCTTATCAAACTAATGTAAAAGCGAATATGACCGACTGGTACACACTTTTAAAAATACCTGAATTAAATTCTGTCATTAAGAAGATAGAGA
>JAKSBL010000378.1 GCA_022361115.1 Spirochaetota bacterium
TTATTTCATTTTTTCATTCATAATAAAAAGAGATTTAGATACCTCTTTAAATACTTTCCAATCCACTATTCTAAATAATGATGTTTTTTATCTGAATTGTCAAGCAATAGATAATCTAATTTTAAAAAAAATAATTCCATTAATCAACTTGATTTAAAATAAAAATATTTTTTTTATTTTTTGATTAGATTCCATTCATTTCAATAGATTACATCTTCCTCTGAAGAAATAGAAGATAACGGATATTCATTAGACCAGGCATCCTGTTCTATCTCTTTATTTACTTTCGTTGTTTCCCCTGATAAAATCAACTGAATCATTGCTTTTTTTAATTTTTTTTCATAAACTAAATAAAATTAGTGTTTTTTATTAAGGAGAAAATTTCCCTATGAATTTAATAACTGCTTTGCAAACCAGACGATCTTATCGTTCTTATCAAGCTAAAGATGTTACAGAAGAAATGATTAATCAGGTTATTGAACTGGCAAGAAACAGCCCTTCCTGGGCTAATACACAATGCTGGGAAGTAATAATTGTAAAAGATCAGGCAATTAAAAATGCAATTTCAGAAACGGTCCCCTCATCAAATGCCGGAAATCATGCAATAAAAATTGCACCCGTTACTATCGTCCTTTGCGGCAAAATGGGAGAGGCAGGATTTTATAAAGGAAAAGAAATCAGTAATCAACAAAATATCTATCTTTATGATCTGGGTATTTTTTCTCAAAGCCTAAATCTGGCTTGTCTTCAATTTGGATTGGGCACAGTAACTGTTGGGGTTTTTGATGCAAAAAAAGTAAAGACTATTCTTGCTATTCCGGAGGATTATGAAGTGGTTACTTTACATCCAATTGGATTTATTAAAGAACAAAAAGCAATTATCCCTAAAAAGGCTGTAAAGGAATTTGTGCATCATGATCAGTGGTAATCCTCTTTACTCCCTGATTGCCATTTCGATTCTAGTTTTATCTATCAAGACCGTCTCCTGGATAAATATTTAATAATTCAAAAATTTTACGGATTTCTTAAAAAAAATAGGATATATTTACCAATAATAAGATTAGTTAATGACAAGAATTTTTTTTTCCATTATAATAGGCAAGTTATTATTATCTAGAGACAATCATGAAAAAAACCAGCTCAATTCTACTTACAAGCTTAGGCTATTTAGTTAATAGCTTAAAAACAAAACTATTTACTCAATTCAAAAATTTCTATAGAAATTTATCCAGCAATTATTTAGTTTTATTTTTCCGTTTTCTTTATTTATTATTATTTCTATTTATTGCTTTCCAAATTTTTCAATTTAGTTATAAAGCATTTTTATATCCGATCAGGTCTCACCAATACTATGATGAATGTTCTTATTTATCAATGGCTAAATATTTCAGAACCATCAGCCCATTGAAAATCATCAAGGATTATAGCTTACAAAATGAAAAACCACCACCTCTTTATCAAGAATTTGATTACCGAATGATTTATTGGCCCCTTATTTTATCAATCCCTTATCAAACCAGTGATGATATAACCTTTCTCTATCAATTTAATGCTTTTTTGCTCTCTCTTGGTACCTTAATTTTTATGCTTTTGGCTTTTCGATTAGGAGGAATTAGTGGAGCTGTTTGTGCTGCAGCATTTTGGATAGGGACTCCTTTGATTAATTATTGGGGTCACTTCTTTATGTCAGAAAACCCCAGTTTTATTTTTATTGCACTTGGATATTTTTGTTTGCTCTTTACCAGTAAATCTCGTTTATCTGCAATTTTAGGAGGATTTTTCATTGGATTTGGAGCTTTTATACGCTTTACTTCAATAATCTTAATCTTTCCAGCACCATTTTTAATATTGGCAGTTTATTTTTATCCTGAGAAAAGAAAAAATTTCCAGCTACTCGGAGAAGGGGGAAAATTATTAATCGGTTTTGTTTTAGCCACCTTTCCTTTATTACTCTTTAATACACTTTTATCTGATAATCCTTTACAGCCCTTTTTTGCTGCTCGTTCTAATGTGGAAAATTTTCCAGTCAAGGACCCTTTTTATTATTTACGCAATCTCTGGCTGGAAATTGGGCCAGAGGGAACAAAAGGAGCAAAAAACCTTATTCTATTTCCATTTGTAATTGCAATAGGCCATACTCTGGCCAGAATTCGATCTTTTTATCAAAAAAACAGAAAAGTTGTCTGGTATATTAAAGATTACTTTTTCTTTGTACTCTATTACTTCATTATTATTGCAGCTTTTCTGATTACTTCCACTCTCTACCATTATGGAATTAGTGACGTACCTCATAAACTTCCCCGCTATATGATGGGAGGTTTAATCCCTGTTTTCATCCTGGCAGCCATTACTTTTAGTATGGCTGAAAAAGTTTTGTACCAGACTTTTCTCCTTTTGATTAAACTCGTTACCAATAATTTCAATCAATTCACCCTTTTTCTGCAAAAACAAATAAAGAAAAATTACCTTTTGATGATAAAAAAAGAAACCCCGGACATTACTCAACATCTCTTTCAAAAATACCATTCATTGACTAAAAAAAATATTTTTATCAGCCTTAGTTGCTGGTTAATGATTTTTGTCTTAATTGGTTTTTTCTTCTTAATATCAATGATTCCAGGTAATGTCTGGCAAAACACCATGGATCGCCCTTTTTATTTAGAGTACCAGGTACCAGATAAAGTCCTAGCTTCTTTAAAAGATCAACCAAAATCCAGAATTACCCGCTTACAACCGGAGTATAATAAATGGGAACTCAGTATTAATGAAAGATTTTCTAATATTCAAAAAGATTCAAATAAACAGTATGATCAAACACAATATTTACAGGATGCATATATTTCTCTTTTTCAATATCTCAATCAGCATATGAAGGCAAATGAAGTTTTATATGTAGATTTTGAAACAAAAATTCCATTTACACCTGCCTATGTTGAAGGGCCAACAATTTTAATAGAAAAAATGTATAACTATTCTCTTAAAAGTTTGATTAAGCTTAATCAACTACCTTATAAAGGATACTGCATTGGATTTAGCACTCCTGCATTGGAGTATTTTACATTAAAAAATGGCAAAACCATTTTTCGATCCATAAGAAATAATGATTTAAAGAAACATCCGGATTTTAAATTTATTAAAAAATTTGGCTATATCAATCTTTACTATTACCGTAAAGGCAAAGATTTCCCCTGGTTCTTTGGATCGCAAGAAAGACGAGAGTTCCTGATTAAAACCACTGATTTTGCAGATAATTACCAGATAACTAAAAAAATAGAAACACAAGATGATGAATCTAAAGAAGCCGGTCATTTTATTCAAAAAGATCAATCACTTTTTCAAATACTCTTCCATACCTGGCTCTACTTATTTGATAATGAAGAAAACCAATAGTTTTTCTATGGATTAATATATTCTCTGTCTTAATATTGGATGCGTCAAATTATACTTAGAGTTTTCATCTGAAATTGCATTCACCAATTTTCTATCTAGATTGTTTTCAATAGCTTGAAAGAAATAAATATATTCTTCCTCTTCTACTCGAAAATTTCTATTGATAAAATCAAAAGTATCCCAATTAATCAATTCAACAGTTTCATCCTTTTCAAAGAGCTTTAAAAGATCATCTATTTGCTGTTCCTCGTTTTTTATTTTTCTTTTGGATTGTAACTTTTTTATTTTTTTCACAATATCAGAATTGAGAAATAATTTTATTAGCTTATCAAGTTCACTTTTTTCATTTAACTGAACTTCATAAGGAATTAAATTGATTATTTCATTGAATAGATATTGAAAATCTTTTATGGATAAGTAATTGTCATTTTTGATAAAAAAACTTTGAAATCTATATAGTTTGAAAGAAGGGAAATGTTTTGTTTCTTTTATTGATACACTATCAATTCAAAGAAACATGTTCAGTTGATCCTAAATAAATCACAAAATATCTGATTATTTTATCAAGGTACTTTCTGCAATGCTACTCATCAAAAAAACTTACTTTTTAATTCATAATTTTTTTAAACCTTTGTCCAAAAAATTGTATCAAAAAAATGACCCCTAATTATTGGTAACCTATAGCTTTTAATAATCAAAAATCAAAAATTATTAATATTTTTTTTCTTTCAATGTCCCCAAAAAATTTTTTACTTTTTTTATTTTAGTAACATTTTTTTCTCGGATCATTTTCTAAAATTTATATTAAGTAAAATTTATGGAGGTATTTATGGAAAAAAGAATGTCAATTTTTATTTTAGCAGTAGTATGTATACTGCTGCTCTTCTCATGTCAGGTTCAAAAGGAAGTTTCTGCTCAAGAAGCTGAAAAAGCAAATGTGCCAACCTGGGAAGAATTCTATGCTGCAAATGTAGTTGAATCTGATGTTGAGGGAGAAAAACATTATTTAATCGAGGGGGATTTATATACTTCTCATTTATCAGATGTAAGAAGTTACTATGATTATATGGTAAAATCTCTGGATACCACCACCACTCAGAGAGCAACGGTTCACCTCAACAATGGTAGTTATGATATTTATAATTCAACAACCAGATATAACTTAACCTATACCATTGATTCAGCTATTCCCACTGATACTAGAAATGATTTAACCTGGGCTTTAAATGAGTGGGAAACTTATGCTGGTGTAGATTTTATTGATGTAACCGGCACAGGTACAACTCCATTATTTGTATTAAGAAATGCTACAGCAGCAGAAGAAAGTGCGAATCCTTCTGTTATTGCCTCTGCATTTTTCCCAAGCTTTACCGATAAAGAATTGATTTTGTATGATAATTTGCACTCTTATCGAAATTTTTTACCCCTTTAAAATCAAA
>JAKSBL010000413.1 GCA_022361115.1 Spirochaetota bacterium
AGTATGGTAAATGAAGAAAAACTCCAGTATTTTAAAAAAATGGTGGCTAAACTGAATTGCTGTAATATAAAAATTGAACTGGTCCAATATCTCAGTGAAAACGAAGATATATATGTTTTGTACCGTCAAAAATCAGTAGAATTAATTGAAAATGTATTGAATATCAAAAATATCATTCAATTAAAAATGATCCAGCAGTTATTTCAACTAGGATACTTACCGGAACAAAAAAAGGTTTTTGCAGAATCCATTTCTCAACTCATAACGATGCTGGAGAAAAACAAAATCGAAGAACTCATTTTTCATTTTATGCAAAAAAACCTGGATCAGTTTGGAGTGATCCAAAAGCTCATTCATTATTTTTTTTCTTCTTGGAAAGAAAGAAAGGTATTAGGCAATATTCAACAACAAAAAGGTGAGATAACCAGTTTAGCCCGAAAAATAGTCAATGTTGGACACAAATATTTCCCCCAGGAAACTCCTGTTCAATCTGCTGTAAATATTATTGTTAATGATTTCAAAAAAATAGAAGTGAATGAAATTATGCAGAATAAAAAATTAACTGACGAAGATAAAGTGGCTGCAATTCTAGATTTTTATCCCAAAATTGGTAGTACAAACAAAGCCATTATTAAAAAAAATCCGGAAAATCAAAAAGAATTTTTGCAAAATATCATCGTTATTTTAAAAAAATAATTTTTAATAAACACCTTTGTCATTTAAATATATGCCGTATTTCCTGTCCTCTGTCAGGATATGATTTAAAAACCAGTTCTTAAAAAATACTAAAAAATAATGTTTTATATCCTGTTCATTATTAGAGTATTTATTTTTTAATTCATCCAGTTTAATCTTAAATTCCTGATGGCATTTGTGTTGAACATCCAAATCCGGAAATTGATATTCAGATAACAATTTTTCTTCATCATGAAAATGTTTAATCGTGTATTCCATCAGGAAACCCAGAGTTTCTTTGATGATTTGATCTTTTTTGCCTGTATCAATAAATTTTAGAAGTTTATGGGCTTGATTAAATATTTTTCGATGATACATATCCATGGTCATTACATTGATATTATATTCATTATGCCAGATAAACATAGCTTTTTCACTTAATGAAGGATTAAGAATTTTTTTCATCCGGCGGTTACTGGTTTCTAAAAGTTTCCAAAGAACAATAGGGATTTCTTTGATGTTTTGATGAGGAATACCAATTAATGAACAATTTGTCGTAGTTTTATATTTACAAAGACTGGGAGCATTATCCAGCATCCCTTCTTCTCCAAAAATATCCCCTTCTGTTAAAGTTTCCAATACCATATTATCCAGCAAAATTTCAATTTTCCCTTTTTTAATTAAGAAGATATCTTCAAAATATTCAGTCTCAATGATTTCAGCTTTTTTGAGTTTTTTTTCATAACAGAGACGACTGAGGGTTACTAAAATAGAATTGGAAATAGACTCACTAAAAAGCCAGTTTCGTTCCAAATACATTCTAATATTCCATTGTTTTTCTACAATTTCTTTTAAATTACACTGTTGAACACATTCCATAAAAGTATGAAATGGAATTTGCAAGGCAAATACATAGTTAATGGAACGATAGGTAACCGTTGCTGTTGTCCGATTTATCGATGAACGAACACCTAAAAATGAACCTGCTGACATTCGTATAATATGATCTGAATCAGCTCTAATTTTCTCAATATCACCGGTTAAGGTAAGATAAATATTTTCAAGGATTTGATCTTCTTTAATGATAATTGTCTCTGGATTAAAAGAAACAATTTGATTATTGAGCAGGATATTTTCTAAATAATCTGGAATATTGGGAAAATAGGTTGTTAAATATTTTCTAGCATATTCCATTAAATAATTGTGGTGTGTGGGAATCAAGGTATTGATCATCCCAAAGCCTGCACTGGAACCAATTTCTTTCTGGTCTTTCGTCAAAGGGGTATCAATATGTGAAAGGATGATTCTGGTACTTTTATCTTGTTTATAATCTATGGCCTGGCCATGAATTAAACCACCTCCAATATCTATCTTTTTCAGATCACAGGGTAATAAGTAATAATGATGAATTTTATGAAAATATTCTTCTGAAATCCCAGGTTCATCTTTATTCTTCGAGATCATTCTTTTTAATACATCAAAAGAAACTACATCTGCTAAATGGCCATAAGTGGCATAGCCTTTTTCGTATAATGTCCGGAAATAAAAAATATTGGTTTCAACAGGGTGAGGGGAAAAAACAGGCAATATTTCCAGTCCATCGATGTAGTTCCATTGATTCAATTCCAAATCAATAATTTCAAAAAAATGGTTAAAAGTATTTTCTTTATAATTTAATAGACTGGAAAACTTTTTAATGACCGAGTGGCGGACTAATGAGGATGAATAATATTTAATTTTATGGTCAGCCTGGAGTAAGGTGGTGAGTCCGGCAAAATGATCATCATGACAATGAGTATGAAAAATTCCTGTAATCTCATTTAAACTGATTCCCAAAGCTTTAATACTATGAATCAAATTCGGCCCAGCATCAATCAAATAGATATTTCCCTGATACATGATAATGCTGGACATACAGGGGCGATTAATGTCCCAACCATTTCCCTCACCTGTATGAATAATAGTAAAATAATCACGACTGACTTTATGAAAGCTTAATGCATAAGAAACTTGATACTCATCATTTTGATTGAGATTAAGATTAATGGTAATCAATTCATCCTGATATTCTATTTCAAAAATATTAATATCAATTCGGCGAATGTAAACTCCATTGATAATTTCCATCTGTTTTTTTTCTAAAAAAACCGCTTCAATGAGGTCATCAATTTCAGTGATTTGTCCAAAGGCAAATTTTAATTTGATAGTCATCATTAAAGCAGCTGTTTCCTGGTTAATTCCTGCCTGGATTATTTCTTCTTCACTTTGTAAACCATAATTTCCCCGGTAAATATAGTTTAACTGGGATACTACTTGTTCTTCGCCACCTATGATAATCGGTTTACGGCCAGTATTATTGGGATGGTTTGGCAGAAGCATTCCCTGTTTATAAAACATATGGAGTATAGGAAACTCTGAAAGATTGGTAAATTGACCATTTTGCACTGCTAAGTCAGATAATAAAATGGCATTGGGCCCGGTTTCAAATACAATCCCATTCACCTCTTTTTGTTGTATCAACCCTTTTTTCGTTAGATGTTTTACACTATCTGCCGGACAGCCACAGAGTAGTTTTAGATCAACTTCAGGGATTTCAACCCAGAAAACCCCTTTTGATATGGGAATTTTTTTTATTTTGTGCATAAACTTTCCAAAATAGTGTTTTGTAATATTAATTATAAGTATACATTAAAAAGTAAAAATTATCCAATATGAGAAAAATAAATTTATAATGTCTTTTTATTGGTTTTTTCAGATCTTAATAATTTTTATAGAGATTCTTAAATAAACATACTTATTTTTCATGATCTATGATAAAATCATAATTTTTCAAAAGTTTGAAAAAATCTTAGAATTGATTTTATAAGAAATTTTATCAAAACAGAAATGAAAAAAATTGTAAAAATAGAGGAAAAATTATGAATCCTACAGCTCTGCAGTTTGATAGTCAGCATATCTGGCATCCCTATACATCTTTAAAAAATCCTTTACCGGTTTATCCGGTTAAAGAAGCTAAAGGGGTTTATTTATACCTGGAGGATGGTCGAGCTTTGATTGATGGAATGGCATCCTGGTGGTGTATGATACATGGGTATCAACATCCGGTTATGAACCAAGCATTAAAAAACCAAATCGATCTGATGTCTCATGTGATGTTTGGTGGCATAACCCATCAACCAGCTATTGATTTAGCTGAAAAATTGGTTAAAATGACACCAAAACAATTAAATCGGGTTTTTTTTGCTGATTCCGGATCAGTTGCTGTTGAAGTAGCTTTAAAAATGGCTATCCAGTATTGGTATACAGCAGGTTATCCGGAAAAGAAACATTTTGTTACGATTCGAAATGGTTATCATGGTGATACCTTTGGTGCCATGAGTGTTTGTGATCCTATAACTGGAATGCATTCTTTATATCGGGGAGTATTACCAGAACATTATTTTGCGGACAAACCAATCTGTCGTTTTGGAGAAGCCTGTTGTGATGAGCAGATAGCCAGTCTGGAACAAATATTAAAACGTCATCATCACCATATTGCAGCTCTGATTTTAGAACCTGTTGTTCAAGGGGCTGGGGGAATGTGGTTTTATTCGGCTGACTATTTAATAAAAGCAGTTGAACTCTGTCAAACCTATGATGTATTGGTAATTTTTGATGAAATAGCTACAGGTTTTGGCAGAACGGGTAAACTATTTGCAGCTGAACATGCTGATATTTGTCCGGATATTATGTGTCTAGGAAAAGCATTAACCGGTGGATACTTAACCATGTCTGCAGTAGTGGCAACGGAAAAAGTGGGTAATACTATTTCTCAAGGAAAACCAGGAGTTTTTATGCATGGTCCGACTTTTATGGGAAATCCTTTAAGTTGTGCTGCTGCTAATGCAAGTATTGATTTGCTTTTAAACTCAGACTGGAAAAATAAAGTATTCAATATTGAGAAGAAATTGAAAAAACAGCTTACTCAATGTGCTCAGCTGGATATTGTCCAGGAAGTGAGAGTATTAGGTGCTATTGGCGTTGTGGAATTGAAAAAAACTGTTAATATGAAAAATATTCAACGGTTATTTGTCGAAGCTGGGATCTGGCTGCGTCCTTTTGGGAAATTAATCTATCTGATGCCACCTTATATTATTACTGATGATCAATTACAGCAACTTGCTGGTACTATCTATTCAATTCTAAAAAATCACCCAAATGAAGTGACGGTTGAATAATTTTTCTTTACTTTGAATAGAAAATGTGATAATTTTTATGCAGAAGGCTGAGAGTCTTCTGGAATAATCTTCGGGGTCAGGTGAAATTCCGTACCGGCGGTGAAAGCCCGCGAACTTTATAATTTTTAAAAGGATTATAATGTTGAATCGGTGAAATTCCGATGCCGACTGTAAAGTCAGGATGGGAGAGGATGGTTTGTTTCTTTTCCATCCCCGATAGGGGGATGTATGCAAACTTCTTTAACTCGATTATTTTTCTTTCTATTTTTTTTAATGATTTGTTTGAAAAATAGGGGAATCATAGACGGACCTTATCTGTTTAAGGACGTTCATAAATTACTAAAATACTATTTTATTTTCCAACCATTGAACCTGAAGAAAGACATAAATTATATGAAATTCAGGTTTTATTATGGAAATTATTCAAGCTAAAGAATTAACCTTCCATTTTCAGCAAAATCAGGTTCTTCACAATTTAAATTTTGAAGTTTATAAAAACGAATTTGTTACTTTTGTTGGCCCTTCTGGATGCGGAAAAACCACATTACTTAATTTAATTTCAGGTATTTTGCCATCTGATCCATTGCATCTCTCAAATTCTGCTGAAAAAATTGCTTTTGTTTTTCAACATGATACACTTTTACCCTGGCGAAGTGCAATTAAAAATATACTTTTACCTTTAGAGCTGAACAACATTCCGATTACTGATGAAATAAGAGAGCAAGCACATAAAATATTTGATCAAGTTGGTTTAAAAGGGTATGAAAATTATTACCCTTCTCAATTATCCGGAGGAATGAAAAAAAGGGTAGAAATTGCCCGAGCATTAATTACTCAACCAGACTTATTAATACTGGATGAGCCTTTTTCGTCTTTAGACATCATTACGCGTGAAAAGCTGAATCTTTTAATGCGCAATTTAAAAAGGCTCACCAATTGCACCATTATTATGGTAACACATTCAGTAGAAGAGGCATGTTTTCTTTCTGATAAAGTATATGTGTTGTCAGCCATACCAGGTGAAATTATCAGTGTACATAAAATTCATCAAGATGATAAATCCCCAGCTGATCAGTTTATTTTATCAGGTGATGAATTAGAAACAGATAAGGCAATACGTAAAGCCGCTAAATTACTTTGGAAAAGCGATCCTCAAGTCAATCAGGGCAATAAACAACAGGCCCGCAAGGAAAAGAACAAAAACTCATTCTTGACCCACCTTCTGATTCCGGGGGAGCTTTTGATTTTTTTGATATTATTATCATTGATTAAATACCTGTTTAATATTGATGATTATCTTTTTCCTTACCCTCATCAAGTTGGTGTGAGAATGATAACTACACTACAGGATTTTACTATCCTTGGGCATCTCGGAACAACAATTTTTGAGTCTTTAACGGGTTTCTTTATTGCTTTTTTTATTACTTTAATTTCCGGTTATTTAATAGCGAAATCAAAGCTGTTAAATCAGTTAGCAATGCCCTTTTTAATTGCTGCTAATACAATACCTAGTGTAGCCTTGGCACCATTTTTAGTGCTCTGGTTTGGGTTTGGAAATACTCCCCGGATCATTATATCGGTCATTGTTATCTTCTTTCCTATGTTGATCAATAACATATCGGCTATTCGTATGGCAACAGAACAATTATCCACTTTAATTCTTTTTTATAAGCCAAATAGAATAAAAACTTTTACTAACTTTGAATTACCAGCATCATTGCCAGTTATATTTAGTGGGGTAAAAGTATCCATTACACTATCAGTTATCGGTGCTGTTGTTGGCGAATTTATATCAGGATCTCGAGGTTTAGGAGCACTCGTGGTGACTGCAAAAGCGAGCTTTGATACAGAATTAATGTTTGTTGCATTAATTTGGCTGATCATCTTGGGGTTATCTTATTACAATCTAGCTAACTTAGTTTATAAATTTATTGAAAAGAAAGTTCATCATTAGCAATGATGTTTCCTGGTATCAGGAAACTCAATTATATAAGTTTGAGGAAAAAAAAAAAAAAAAGGACTGATCATAATATTTTTGTTGGTAACTCTAACGGGAGTAAGTTTA
>JAKSBL010000457.1 GCA_022361115.1 Spirochaetota bacterium
CGATATTCAATTTTCATATCATTTTTTCTGTTGATCATTTTGAATTCCTGATTCATTAAATTTAGAGTAATTATTATTATCATATCATATTATTGGCAGTAAGTTAAGCAAATAAAAAAGCTTTAAAAAAAAAATCCTCTGCCGAGAATAAAAAATAGAAATAAAACTGCAAAAACATTTTGGGAGATATGTATGAAAAAGAAATCAGTGAAAGTCCAGATTCCGGATTTTCTTTTTGAAACCATAAAAGAAACAGCTCAATGTGAAAAAATGAATCTTAGTGAATACGTTGAATATTTAATTTATAAAGAAAATTATCTACACTTATCCATTAATTCTTTACATCAGGATAAACCTTTTCAAAAATTTTATCAAAAATACTTATCTGAAATAGAAGAAAAAGATCTTTGGTCTACTATGTTTAATTTTTCAAGTTAGTCATAGTATTATGATCATTTCCTGACCAATATAAGCGGTATTGTGATATAAAATACAAAGGAAGAGATTTAAAATGACTTTAGGTTATTCGTATCTTTCCTAAGGTAGAAAAAAAATTAAGAAATATCGAAATTCAAGCAGGCTCTCTTTCTTTGTGATTTATTTTGACGATCGTTATCATTAGTCAGCTTTAGATAATCAATTTAACAATAAATTTTAGAACCTGGAACATCATTTTCTCTGCAAATTACATTAAACAAATATTTAATACTCACTATTAAAATAAAAATATATTTATTTATAATTGACTTTTTTATAAAAAAACAGTTAAATTGTTTCTGAAATTTTAAGAAAGCTGGCTGTTTTTTAAGGATTATGCATGAAAACCTATGAAGAAATACAAAACAAAATTGAAAAAGGTAAAGCAGTTGTTCTGACTGCTGAGGAAATTATTGATTATGTGGATAAAAAAGGGGTAACTCAAGCTGCGAAAGATGTAGATGTGGTAACTACAGCAACATTTGGACCAATGTGTTCTTCAGGTTGTTTCATCAATTTTGGCCATAGTCAGCCCAAAATGAAAATTACAGAAGCTTGGCTGGATGATGTCCTGGTTTATAGTGGTATTGCTGCAGTAGATGTCTATCTGGGGGCAACGCAACTCCGACATAATGATCCGGCTAATATGTATTATCCGGGAGAGTTTAAATTTGGTGGCGGCCATGTAATGGAGAAGTTAGTAGCCGGAGAAAAAGTACAGCTTTTTGCTCTATCCTATGGTACTGATGATTATCCTTTACGTGAATTGCGTACCTGGATTACGATTGCTGATCTTAATCAATGTACAATGGTAAATCCCAGAAATTGTTACCAAAATTATAATATTGCTGTCAATACTTCAGATAAAACCATTTATACCTATTTAGGTGTTTTAAAGCCAAAAATGAAAAATCTTACCTATTGCTCAGCCGGGCAGCTTTCACCTTTACTGAATGATCCCTATTTTAAAACCATTGGAGTGGGTACAAATATCTGGTTAGCTGGTGCCCAGGGACATATCTATTCAGAAGGGACACAACACACAACTGTATGCCAGCGCAGTGAGAATGGAGTACCTATGGAAGGCTCAGGTACAATTGCAGTGACAGCGGACATGAAGAAAATGAAAAAAGAGTATGTCAGGGGAGTCAGTCTCAAAGGGTATGGAATTTCCCTGGCTTTAGGAATTGGAATTCCGATTCCGATTTTAGATGAAGATATTTTATTAAAAACAACTGTAAAGGATACTGATTTATATGCTCCTGTAATAGATTATTCTCATGATTATCCTCAGAAAACTGGTAGAGTATTGGGACATCTTAGTTATCATGAACTAAAACAGGGAAGTGTGAATTTTGATGGTAAAGAAATAGAAACCGGTTCATTGTCCTCGTATACAATGGCCAGAGAGATTGCAGAGCAACTAAAAGAGGAGATCAAAAAGGGTAGCTTTTTGATCTCCCAATCTTTTGCATCTCTTGCTGACGAAAAAACCATGAAATCTCTGAATATAAGGAGCATATAATGACGACTCAAAGAGTTTTACTCCAATTTCCTGAAAATGCAATTGATCAGCCAATCATATATCATTTAGTGAAAGATTTTGATTTGATCGTGAATATATTTCGAGCAAAAATTGATCCTGATGATATTGGCCATATGATATTGGATATCAGTGGTGAAGAAAAACAAATTAAAGAAGGGATTCAGTATATTCATACTTTAGGGGTAGAGGTGAAAGATAACAAAGAAGGATTAATTTGGGATAATAGAAAATGTACTCACTGCGGCAATTGTCTCACCCATTGTCCTACCCAGGCACTCTATATCAAAGAACGGAGTTCCATGGAAATGAGTTTTGATTCCTCCCGCTGTATTGAATGTTTGAATTGTATTGGGATCTGCCCTTTTGGGGCAGTGACTTCGATTTTCAGTAAAAACAAAGTTGTACTTCGTTTATAAAAAGGAATGTTCTTTGCGTTCATTTCAGTATTTTCAATACAGAGAAGCATGTTTAAATATTTCTACTACACATCTTGAAATAGTTAAAGCAACTATTGTAAAACAACGTCAACTTTTAGACAAATATATTGAAGCACATCCGGAATTTCAGTTGTCTTTAAAGCCGGTTCGTCTCCCAGCTCATGCTCCGCTAATTGCTCAGCGGATGCATGAAGCCAGCCTTTTAACAGGACTAGGTCCTATGGCGTCAGTTGCAGGGATTTTTGCCCAGATAGCTTGTGATGAAGCTGTGAAGCAAGGTGCAAATGAATGTATTATTGATAATGGGGGTGATCTTTTTCTTTACTCGCAAGAAAAGGTAATTGTAGCTATTTTTCCGGGCAATCAGTTTATTACCACTCAATTAGCCTTTGAAGTTCATCCTGAAGAGTTACCTTTAGCTATTTGTTCTTCATCAGGAATAATGGGACATTCTCAGAGTTTTGGTAAATGTGATTTAGCAACAGTTGTAGCTAAAGATGCAGCTTTAGCAGATTCTGCTGCTACCTATTGTGGTAATCTTATTCAAGATCCGGATGATATCAATCAGGCTCTTGAAAGAATCATGAAAATATCTGGTATATTAGGAGTATTGGCAATAAAAGCTGATAAAATTGGCATGGCTGGCCATTTACCCAGACTGATAAGAGTCTCAGAATAGAAAAAACTGAAAAGTTACAATTAAAATAAAAATTGAAAAAAA
>JAKSBL010000634.1 GCA_022361115.1 Spirochaetota bacterium
GAGATCACGATCCAACAATGCACGGCTATTGCCATTGCGAATATCTAAACCTAAAGGCACAACTTTACCATCTTTTTCAATCGTCCCATTATTCATACAAGAAATGCCATATTTCCAATCAGAATGATCAGGACCGCGCGAATCCATTTTATCAAATAAAGTTGGTTCCCAGGTTCGGCAGCTTTTTTTATCAATATCGATCTGAAAGGCATCATCATGTAAAATGGTTTCTTGTATCCCTTCAGGTAAACTTCCCATATTATCCTGACTGTTAGTATGAGAGGATTTGCCGCTTCCAGAGAGCCCAAAAAAACCAATAACCTTTTTACCAATTTTCTGATACTTTTCTCCTGCACACTCACTAAAATCCACTTCTTTTATCCCTCCGTGACAGGCAACCTGACCCAGCCGCATACCACTGGTCCAGGCCAGTGTGAGTGTACCTTTTTTTAATTCTCCAAAATATTTCATCCCTAAATTAAAGACGACATTTTCATAAGGATCAAAAATAGCTAACATATCACCAAACTCAGGGTAATTGCGGTTTTTCCAACCTGGATAGCTAATAAATAAAATATCCTGCAAAGGGAGTTCAGAACTTTCATCGTACTGAGCATGGAGGGATTCATACCAGCTGAAGTTTGCCAGCCAGTTAAACATATTAGAGGCATTACTTAAAGTAGTACAGAGATAAGCTTTTAACATTAAATCTTTATCCAGGCCTAAAACTGCTTCAGAAATTAATAACTTTTTATGTTTCATTTCAAACATGGCATCCAGGCAGAGATTTTCTAACTTTTTTTGAGTTTCTGCATCCTGCTTATTATAAAAAATCCTGGCACCTGCTGTCCTTCCTACAACAGAACCATGACAATCATCTAAAATGGTAGCGCCAGGAGCTAATCCTAACCTTTTCCGTGCTCCTTCATAAATAGGAAAGTCCGTAACAGCGATGTGTGATTCATGACGGGCTAATTCATAAGCCCTAGCCGGGGTTATTCGTTGTTCAATATTGCCACTATCGTTTCTAGTCGTAATCATCGATATTGCAATTGCCCTTAAGCGGGACATTTTTTTTAAATCAGGATAATAATAGAGTGAGGAAATTGTTGCCATAGAGACTCCTTTTTTAAACTATTATTATAATAGTAATACTTTATTTTACCTGACTTGTAAACGGGAAAAAAAACTTTCCTAAAATATTCAATAAAAAAATCAACAAAACTTAGTATATCGGTCATTTTTTACAAAACCAATCAGACAATTCTGATTTTGTTTTGCTAACTCTATGGCCTGGTAAGTCACAGTTGCCCTGGTTATTATATTTTTAATCCCTGATTTTAATATTATTTTTAAAAGTTCTGAATGGATTCGACTTGAAGTCATGAGTAGTAAAGGTTGATGATCCAACTCAGGATTTTTCATTAAATAGCCAAGAATTTTTAAAATATTATTTAAAC
>JAKSBL010000145.1 GCA_022361115.1 Spirochaetota bacterium
ATAGTGTTTTTTTTTTTTTTTTTGTGGATTTTCAAAAAAATATTCAGTAGCAACAGCAAAAAATTCAGCGCTATTGGTGGCGCCATAAGGATTGATATCAGATTTTCCAGCTTTAATTTTATCAATTTCAAGGGCAACTATGTCTTGCCACTGTTTAAATAATTTTTGATTCATTAAGAGTGCAGGTATTCCATCAATAACACCATCTTGTCCATCTAATTTATGTGCGAATTCATGAAATCCCACATTGGTTTTATCCTGATTATTTCTAAAGCCGCTTAATAAAGACCCTTTGGACAAAACCATGGTAGAACCACCATTTGTGACTAATCCCATAATATTGGCTGAATCACCTGCTACTTCATAATTGATGTTAAAATTATCTGGATAGACTAAGATTTCAGATAAATCATTGTACTCCCAATCTTTAAATCTAAAAATAGGAATGACTGCACTTGAGGCAATTAAAATTTTACATAATTCATCAACTTCAGTTTCAATACCAATTATTTTTTTTTCACTGATAAAGAATTGAATTTGTCTTTGAAAATCTGATTTCTCCTCATGATTCAAAGAGGAATAATAGGAAACCTGGGTTTCCAGTAACCTTTTCCATTCTTCTGGAAAGGGAATTTTCATGACTTTTTGACGATTTCGATAGAGATGAGTCATTGATACAAAAGCATAAAGACTGGTTGCTAGGCTGATTAAAAGAGCAATTAAAAATGCGGGTAGCCATTGTTGAATAAATAAAAACAGGAGGAACCCTGTAATAAAAAATACAAAGATTAGTAGTAATAATGAAAGTAAAAATGAAGTAATTATAATGGATTTTAGTTTTTTTGGTTGAAAAGTCATGTTGATTTCCTGAATAATGATAAGAAAAGAGTAACATAGAAAGAAGAAATAACCAACCTGATTCTGTGTATTGCAGAGAATTATCAATAATTGGATTTTATGTTGCATAGTCGAAATTAAGCAAGATTTGACATTACTTTAAAATTCCGCCATAATATATACTAAATTCTGTAAAAACTTAGGGAATGCTTATGAAACTCCAGTATCAATATCGTCTGGATAAAACTTTAATAACTTTATTTATTGAATCTGCTTTAAAAAATAAAAATAAAGAAATCTACAGATATAAAAAAAATGGTTCAGAGTTTACAGGTATTACTTACGGTGATTTTTATAAAAAGGTGAAGCTTTTTGCTGGCGGAATTTACTCCATGGGACTGGCTGAAAAAAAAATGGCAATCATAAGTGATAATTGTATTGAATGGATGGCAGCAGTATTATCCAATATGGGATTAAAAGGAGTAGATGTACCCCGGGGAAATAATACCAGCAGTAAAGAATTAGAATATATTTTAAAAATATCAGATATTGATTATATCTGTTTACAAAATAAGGATAGTTTGGAAAAACTCAATCAATGCAGTTATTTAAAAAAAATTCCCCGGATTTTTTTTAACTCAAAAAAAATTGAATTACAAGAGAGTGATTTTACCTTTGATGAGATTTGTCAGAAAGGTGAAGATATTATCCTTAGAGAACCAGATTTTTTTGAAAACCTGGCTTCACAAGTGAAACCAGGTGACCTGGCAACAATTATTTTTACTTCCGGAACAACAGGTATACCTAAAGGTGTCATGCTGACCCACAAAAATTTAACCTATGCACCTACAGAAGTGCCAGGCTTAATCACTGCTTATGAAGATGACCGTTGGATGAGTATTTTACCAGTCTGGCATGTGGGTGAACGGTTTTTTGAATTTATGGGTATTATCCATGGCATTACTATTGTTCTGTCTAGTGTTTATGCTTTACGGGATGATATGAAAAAAGAAAGGCCACATTTAATACCAGGTGTTCCATTAGTTTGGAAAAAAGTGATGACTGGAATTAAAAGTAAAATGAAACAAAGTGGAAAAAACAAAATGTTTGATTTTTTTTCTCAAAAAAGCCTTGGTTTTATAACTGCTAAAAGGAGTTTGAAAAAAACAGTTGCTTCTTTTAAAAAAAAATCTTTTTTTACTCTCTTCCAATCTATTTTAAGATTATTTATATATTTCCCATTTCATAAATTAGCCGATACTTTAATTTATCAGAAAATTCGAGCAGCAACAGGAGGCAATATTCGAACCATTACCTCTGGCGGAGGTAATTTGCCAAATGATGTGGATGATTTTTTTGAAATTATTGGTATTGATCTGGTAGATGGTTATGGTGCTACTGAAACCGCTGTTATGGTTTCGATTCGTGGGCCTAAAAATGTTCGACATAGTATTGGAAGAATGATGCCCAGAACTGAGTATACGATTGTGCATCCTGAAACACAGGAAAATTGTCAACAGGGAGAATCAGGGATATTAAAGGTGAAAGGGGATCAGGTTTTTAAGGGGTATTATAAAAATGAGACAGATACTCAAAAAGTATTAACTGAGGATGGGTGGTACGATACAGGTGATTTAGTAAGAGAAACTTTATCAGGAGATCTGGTTTTTGTTGGCAGGGCAAAGGATACTATTGTAATGCTAAATGGAGAGAATGTAGAACCCGAGCCATTAGAAGAGGCAATGGAGGATTCTGAAATTATTAAACATGCTTTAGTTTATGGCCAGGATCAGGAGGCTTTAAGTGCATTGATTGTTCCAAATTTGGATGCTTTGAAAGTTATATTGGGAAATGATTGGAAATCAGAATATAGTGAATTATTAAAGTCAAAAGATATTTATCAATTGTTTAAAAAGGAGATTAAAAGTCGGATCAATTTAGAAAAAGGATTTAAAATCAACGAACTTATCCATGACTTTGTTTTACTGGAAGATGATTTTACTATTGGAGAAGAATTGACCAATACAATGAAAAAAAGAAGGGGAGTGATTTTTTCAAAATATAATCAATTGTTAAAACTGGACTAATCGTTTTTTTAAGATTGAGCATTAATAAAAACAAATTTTTTATCTAATATAAATTTAATAATATATCCAATTACTAAACCAATAAATCCCCCAATTAACTCTGCATGTTCATAAAGGAAGAGAATTTTAAATGAAATTTCAAAAAACCAGAAGATGAGGGTGGTAAAGATAGCTAAAAATCCGTAGATTAAAAATTGTTTAATAGTATGATCCAATGCTTGAAATTGATCTTTAAAAACAAACAGTTTATCTAATAAAAATTTTACAACAAACCCAGTTATTGTACCTGTAAATAATTGTAGAATAAATAAATTGGATAGTTTTTTAACTGGCAACCAGGAAGCTTGAAATAAAGGAATATCCATAAAAAACCATTTGATCATCCACTGACTACCCAAATTGACCCAGGTACTGATTACTGCAAAACTTAAATATAATAATAATTGTCGAAAGACTTTCCTGTTCATCACCATATAGCATCCCGCTTAATGATCACTTTATTAAGTGGTGTTATCTTACTGTAAGATTGAGAATTGTCAAGTAAAAGATTTTACTAGCAAATAAAATTACAACCTTTTTTTGAGAAGTGATTGAAATATTCTTGACAAATTAACAAGAAAGAGTATTAATTCTTCAAGTAATAAACCTGGAACAATAATGCAAAAGATAAAATCCTATATCCGTCTTTTACGGTTTCATCATTATGCCAAAAATTTTATCATTTTTTCTCCGCTGTTTTTTTCTCTGAATTTATTTCACTTGAATTTATTATTTAAAACCACACTTTGTTTTGTTTTTTTCTCATTACTTACTAGTGGAGTCTATATTTTTAATGACCTTTTAGATATTAAGAATGATCAAATGCATCCTTTAAAAAAAACCAGGCCACTTGCTTCTGGACAAATTTCTATCAGAAGCGGAATACTGTTAACCCTGATTTTATGGATGATTCCCCTGTTTAGTCTTTTGTTTGTTCAGTGGCAGGTCTTTGCTTTAGCTTTAGCTTATGTTTTATTAAATATTGCCTATACCATTAAATTAAAGCATTTACCTATTATCGATGTTGTATGTATTGGCATTGGTTTTGTCATCAGAGTCTATATTGGGGGAGTCATTGGCAATATTCCCTTATCAAACTGGATCATTATCATGACTTTTTTATTAGCTTTATTTCTAGGATTTGCAAAGAGACGCGATGATTTATTGCTCTATTTAAAAAGCGGAGCAAAAACGAGAAAAGTTATTGATGGGTATAATTTGAAATCCTTAGATTCATCAATCATCATTGTAGCAACCATTACCATTGTTTCCTATATTATGTATACTATTTCTTCTGAAGTTATCACTAAAATGAATAATGATAAGCTTTATTTTTCTGCTATTTTTGTAATTATGGGAATATTACATTATCTGGATATTTCCTTTAGTAAAAATCAGAGCGGCTCACCAACTAAAGTTTTATATTCTGATCGTTTTTTGCAATTTTGCATATTAGGCTGGATTTTAACGATTGGAATTATGATTTATCAAAAGTCTTTGACTAATATTTTAAGTCTTCTTTTTTCGGGATAAAAAGGAAGATTTCTTTTTATCACCATTAGGAATGACTTCCTGTTGTTTTTTTGCCAGGTCATCTGAATTGATCACTCCTGCAGACATGACAATTTTTACAGCATCTTCAACACTCATTTCAAGCTGAATCAGATCAGATTCGGGTAAATAAAGTAAATATCCCGATGTTGGATTGGGGGTTGTAGGTATAAATACGCTGATTAAATTTTTTTTAATTTTATTTTCAATTTCACCGCGGGTTTTTGATGTAATAAAGCCAATACTGTAACAACCTGTACGTGGATATTCAACTAAAACCGCTTTTTCAAAAACATTTTTTTTATTTGAGACAACAATATCTAAAATTTGCTGAATTGTTGAGTAAACTTTGTTTAAAAAAGGAATTTTATTAAAAATTGCATTGCCGGCATCAATTAGTTTTTTGCCAAAGTAATTTCGAGCTGCAAGTCCAATAAAAGAAGCAATCAAAACAAACAGGATGATACCAATCCCTGGAAAAAACTGATCAGGTAAAGCCGGAATAATAGAGTTGAGAAAGGTGGGTATAAAA
>JAKSBL010000128.1 GCA_022361115.1 Spirochaetota bacterium
CAGCATTATTTGTTTGATATGGAAAGTGCTGAGCAAATTAAAAATCAGATTACTCGCCAGTTGGATAAAGACAGCTCAGCCAATATTGCAGTTCTTGGGGGAGGTTATACAGGAGTTGAACTGGTTTCAGCAATATTAGATTTTCTGAAAAATAAACCCCATAAATTAAGATTATTCTTGTTTAACAGGGGTAATCGAATTTTAAAATTTCTACCCGATCATCAAACCAGTAAAATTGAAAACTGGTTGATGCAGCAAGGTGTTGAATTAAGAATGAATACTACACCAGAATTAAATGAATTAACACAATATGAAATGGTGATTCATACAACAGGAGTTCAGGGCACTGCAGTTGATTTGTTTAGTTATGAAAATAAAGAGCAACAGGTGAATCAAAGAATAAAAGTTGACAAAAATCTTCTGGTGTCTGATTCTGTTTTTGCTGCAGGTGATTGTGCTGCTTTTTTAGTTGGTGAACAACAATATCATCGGCCATCTGCTTATATCGCAACTATCCAAGGCAAAATTGCTGCTTTAAATGTAACTCGTTTGATAAAGCAGCAGAAATTATTAGAATACCAGCACTTTGATCCGGGATTTATTATACCTGTTTTTTCAATGAAACAGGGCTTTGGAAAATTATTAGGAATTAAATTGGGGGGTTTTACTGGCTTTCTGGTTTCAAAAATGATAACATTGATTCGTATACCTGGTATGAGACATAAACTCTCAGTCTTAAAAAAAATACTGGATTAAAGGAATGATGGATTATCAAGTTGTGATTTGCGGAGCCGGCCCAATTGGCTTATTACTAGGAAATCTTCTGGCAAAAGAGAATATAAAAACCTTAATTATAGAAAAGAAATTAGAGTCTGATCAGCATTCAAAAGCGATTGGCATCACTCCACCCTCTTTGGGGATTTTAAAAAAAATCAAACTGGATAACCTCTTTATTCAACAAGGGGTAAAGATCAATCAAGTCTGGATTCATGGCAGCAAATATCAATTAGGAAGTTTAACTTTTAGAAATATCAAAAGTGAATTTCAATTTATCTTATCTCTTCCTCAGATACAAACAGAAAAAAATCTGGAAGATCATTTAAGAAATCAGGGAAATATAAAAATATTGAGAAATTCTGAATTAATAGATATTACTCCTATGGATCAGGGTATAGAGATTACCATCATTGATCATAACCATTCACAAACTCAGCATTTAAAAACTTCTTATTTAGTGGCTTGTGATGGAGGGAAAAGTTCTGTCCGTAATTTACTAAAAATTGTCAATCCAGGTAATCCCTATCAAGATACCTTTTTAATGGGGGATTTTTTTGATTCAACTTCTTTTCAACAGGAAGCACATTTGTTTTTTACCTCTCTAGGTTCAGTAGAATCTTTTCCATTACCAGCTGGAAAGAGACGCTGGATTATTCAAACCGACCAATACAGAACTGAAAATGACCTTCAGGATCATTTTCTGATTGATGAAATTCAAAAAAGGACTAATATTCGATTAAATCCTTCAGATCAAATGAATGAAAATCCATTTGGAGTTCAACATTACTTAAATAGCAATTATTTTAAAGATCGGGTAATTTTTTGCGGAGACTCTGCTCACACCATGTCACCTATTGGTGGCCAGGGTATGAATACTGGATTTGCCGATGCCGATTTATTAGCAATGATTCTTTCTTATTTTCTGAAAGAGAGTTCCTACCAACCTCAATTATTAAAACGTTATGAAAAATATCGCAAAAAAGCTGCCCAAGCAGCCACTTTTCGTGCCTGGTCCTCTATGAGAATCGGTACAGTGAAAGGGAAGTTTCAATCATTTTTCCGAAATCTACTCTTATTTGCTGTATTGAATTTACCTCTTAAAGCAATCCTGCCAGCTTATTTCTCAATGATAAATATTCCATTTGGTCAGAGTGATCTTTTATTGCAGAAGGATTTGCTACTGAAAAATCTAATTGAATAATTAGGTAATCTTTATTTTTCAAAATATATTAATGACACAAAACCAAAAAATAAATTGAGAAAGCGGATATTCTTAAAACCGCAGTTTTCCAGCATTTTTTTAAATTTTTGATTATCAGGAAAATGTTTTAAACTCTCTGCAATATACGCATAAACGTGAGGATTGCCATGTAACAGCATGCCCCAGAGACTTCCCCAAAATCTTAAAAGCAAGTATTTCATTTTTCTAAGAAATGGCTGGTGAGGGGCCCTGAATTCCAGGAAAACTCCTATGCCCTCTTTTTGTAAGACACGCCCAATTTCCTTTAAAGTTATATTTAAATCTGGTGAGTTTCTTAAAGCATATCCCCCTGTAATTATTGAAAAGGAAGAGTCTGGAAAAGTCAATTGATTCATATTTCCGATCTGGTAATCAATATTGGGAAGAGAAGTTCTGTTTTTGGCAATTATTACCATCTCTTCAGTTAAATCCAGTCCAATAATTTTTGATTGAGGATACTTCTTGCCCAGTAATAGGGTAATATCACCTGTACCACAAGCTAAATCGAGACAACTTTGCTGATCAGATACAGGTAGCTGACTGATTAATGTTTTTTTCCATAATTGATCCTGAAAAAAAGATAATCCTCGGGTCACCAATTGATATTTAGGAGCGACGATCTGAAACAGTTTTTTATTGAATGTTTTTTTTCTTACAGGATCAGTAAAATCATTTTTTGTATATTTTATTTTATTTTTCATATTTTTATTTCTTCCTAACCATTTATTTATTAACTTATAATCAGAATGCCATACTAACTGCTATTATTTAATTAAAATTTTTTTGTTAAACAAGTTATTTGGCGTTAATTATACTTTGAAATAATAATCATATTTTCTAAAAAAGGAAAACAATTAATGAATAACCAGAATGTTTATCTTCATAAAATTGCTACTGTTGTACCGGAAAACTGTTATGATCAGCAATTTGTTTTAAATTACCTTTTAAAACTTCAGGGAACAACATCTAAAAAGCAAAGTTTTTTAAAAAGAATTTATCAAAATTCAGGTATTGACAAAAGGTACACAGTGATTCCTGATTATGATAAAAAACCGGAAGAGCATATTTTTTTTCCTAAGAATGTAGAGTTGGAACCAGAGCCTACCACCCGGGAGAGAAATGCGTTTTTTGTCAAAGAGGCTAATCGTCTCTCTTATCAAGCTGTTGAAGATTTACTGAATCAAAATGAGCAGTTTGATCAAAAAAAAATTACCCACTTGATTACAGTTAGTTGTACTGGTTTTTCAGCACCTGGATTTGATTACTATCTTATCAAAGAAATCGATTTAAATCCATCGATTCAACGTTTTCATATTGGATTTATGGGTTGTTTTGGTGCTTTTCCGGCTTTGAGATTGGCACAACATATCTGTCGCTCTGAACCAACCGCCAGAGTATTAATGGTAAATGTGGAATTATGTTCCCTGCATTTTCAAAAAAAATTTGAACTGGATACAGTCGTTGCCCAAGCATTATTTGCTGATGGTGTCAGTGCGGCTTTAATTTCTGCCCAACCTGATGATAGTGAGGGTGATAAATTGCTGTTGAAAAAATTTCAATCATCTTTAATTGATAATAGTGAAAAAGATATGGCCTGGGAAATTGGTGAACATGGATTTGATATGAAATTATCCAACTATGTTCCCAGTTTAATAAAAAGCAATATCAATACTATTTTACAGAATATTTTTACAGCAACAGATCTAACCAGAGATAATATTGATATTTGGGCTATTCATCCAGGCGGCCGCAGTATCTTAGAGAAGCTAGAAGACCAGCTTAATTTAACAAAATCAGATTTTCGCTATTCCTATCAAGTTCTCCAGGACTATGGAAATATGAGTTCATCTACTATTATGTTTGTACTAAAAAGTATTTTGGAAGATCCAGGTGTCTGGGGAAAAATATTTACAGCTGCTTTTGGGCCGGGATTAACCGTTGAAGCAGGGTATCTGGAGAAACAAAGGTGAAGAATTTATTAATTCCTGATCTTACAAAACGGGCAACTACTCCAGAAATAATGGATGATCTTAATTGTGATGAAAAGCAATTAATCAATACAGTCAAACAATTTGTTTTGATCAATCAATTATTCACAGGATCTCATCGCCTCTTAAAAAAAGTGATCTATAAAGACATGCTTAAGTCAGGAAAGAAAGAGTTTACTTTGCTGGACTTGGGAGCTGGAGGTTGTGACATCGATATCTGGTTTTCCCATTACACACAAAAAAGAGGGATAACACTCAATATAACCTGTTTGGATTATGATTCCAGAATTATCAATTATGCAAAACAGCAAGTAAAAAATCATCCTAGGATTCAGTTAAAGTTGATGTCAGCTTTTGAGATTGATCAATTACCTGATTATGATTATATATTTGCCAATCATTTTTTACATCATTTTTATGATGAAGATATTCTAAATATACTGCAATTGATAAATAAAAAGAGTCAACGGATTTTTATCATTAATGATATAAAGAGGAATTATTTGGCATACATAGGTTATTCATTATATGCTGGTCTGTTTTGTCATCAGAGTTTTGCTTTTTATGATGGCAGATTATCCATTGCTAAGGGATTTACAAAAGAAGAGTTATCTGAATATATAGAAACGATTAATTCAAGGGTTAAAATACATTCAGCTTTTCCGTCCAGGCTTGTTTTGCTTGGTGATAAGGTTGGAAACTTAACTTCCCCTCATGTTGTCTATGATAATTAATATTTTACCTGATATCTGAAAATTCTGGTTCAGATTTTTTTCTAAAAGAACTGTTAACAAAGATATCAAAATTAAAATAAAAATTAGTCATTCAAGAGTGAAATTAGCTTTTCTTTATTCAAAATTTCTATTATTCTCCTGGAATGTTGTTTTAATAAACCTTCTCTGACCAGGTCTCCTATAACTTTAGAAAGAGAAGGCCTTTCTACCCCAAAAAAATCAGCCAGATCTTTGATGGAAAGATCAAGGTAAACCATATTGCTATTTTCTTGACAGTGATTTAGTAAATAATAGGCTATTTTTTGATTGATTTTATTGAAATTCAGAAAATCTATTCTTTCCAGTAAATAATTAAATCGTCCTGCAAGAATATGAAAGAAGTTTTGAAAGAGCAGTTCATGGGTTTGTAAGAGCTTTAAAAATGATTTTTTAGAGAGAAATAAAGCCGTTACCTCCTTTATAACGGTTAAGGTTAAAGGAAAAGCCGGATGTCTATCAAAAATAAAAAATGGGCCTAATATTTGGGGAGCTTCAATATCATTTAAACGGATAACTTTACCATAAGGACTGATTAGTTCTCCTTTCAGCTTACCTTTTAATAAAAAAATAACATCATTTTTCATTCTGTTTTGAAAGTTGATAATCTCATTTTTTTGATATGAATGGAGAAAATGTTTCTGTTGCTTCAAAATACTTTCTATCTCTTTTTCCTTAATGCCTGAAAATAATAAACTCTTGGCTAATTTGTTTTCAATTTTTTTCATATATTTTGCCTTTTTGGTAAGATATCTTACTAACTTTTTCTAGTATAACTGTTATATTCGATAATGACAAGATAGAGAAACTAAAAAAGCGTAAGGATTATAGAATGATAATAACCATATTGCTGATAACAATTACTTTTGTGCTGATACTGATATCATGGTTTAAAAGTAAAAATAAGACCAAGGAAAGTTTAAAGAACTCAAAAACTATGTTTTTGAGTATCTTTAAGGAAATCATTGGTATTTTAGCATTAGTAGGATTGTCCTTAGTTTTGATTCCAGAAAAAACCATTACCCAACTCCTGGGGGGAACTCATGAATGGCTTAGCGTTTTATTCGGAGCAATCCTGGGGACAATTACTATTATTCCTGGAGTTATTGCTTTTCCCTTGGCAAAAGAATTATTAGCTAAGGGGGCTATTCTCACTGCATTGGCATCATTTATCACCACTTTAACCATGGTAGGATTTGCTACTGCTCCAATTGAAATCAAGCAGTTTGGTAAATCTTTTACTTTGTATCGTAATTTATTGAGTTTTTGTTTTGCTATAGTAATTGCCTTGTTGATGGGAGTGCTTTTATGAGAAAAATTATTAAGAATAATATCATTATCATTATTGCCTTGTTTGCATATGCCTTAACCAGTGTGATTAATTTTAATGTGTTTTTAAAAGCCTTACATTTGACACTGCAATTTTTAAAAGAGATGATTGAGGTTCTTCCCCCAGTATTAATCCTATCTGGATTAATTACAGTTTGGATTCCTAAAGAATCAATTATTAAAATATTTGGGGATGGATCTGGAATAAAAGGAAAAATAATTTCACTTTTTATTGGCAGTTTTTCAGCCGGACCAATATATGCAGCTTTTCCTGTTTGTAGGACTCTTTTAAATAAAGGGGCAACTATATCCAATATTGTAATCATCTTAAGTTCATGGGCCGTTGTTAAAGTACCCATGTTTTTAGTGGAAGCAAAGTTTTTGGGTGTTTCTTTTGCTGCTTTACGATATTTTTTTACCATACCGGTGATCTTTTTAATGGGCTTTTTATTAGAAAAGAAGTTGAGTCGTGCTCAAATTTTGAGTGTTACAACTCAGGAGCAATCCAATCAGGTTTTAGAACAGCTGCCTGGTTATAATTGTAAAGCTTGTGGTTTTTCATCCTGCATTGATTTTAGTATAGCTGTTGCTGATAATCAATTACAAATAAAAAATTGTTTGCATTTAAAATGATTTAAAACTATTGAAAATCCCAGAATAACCTGAAGAGAACAGAAAAGAGTTGATTATCGCTATTCTCTTAGAGTTTTACTCATGGTAATAATATCTTCTCTTAATTCACAACCAATTTTTTGATAGAAATCAATAACCTGTAGATTTGATTTATGCACCCAGAAAGAAATTTTTACTACACCCATTTTAGTAAACTCATCTTCCAGTTTTTCAAAAAGGAGCCGCCCGTATCCTGCTTTTCTGTAATTTTCAGAAATTGCCAAGTGATGGACTAATCCTCTTCTGCCGTCAAAACCACCTAAAACACTGCCAATGAGTTGCTTATTTTTCAGTAAGACCAGGCTGGTTTGCGGGTTTTGATTGATGAATTTAACTATTTCATCCTCAGTGTCTGATGTGCCTAATACCAGATTGCAATCCTGCCAGAGTTGATAGACTGCTTGATAATCGGTAGCTTCCATAGTCCTAACAATTATTTCCATGATAAAAACTGCCTTTCATTATGCCGTAGTATGGAATTGATTATAGAAGAAATTGAGTTAGCCTGTCAATATTAAAGGAAAGAGAGTTGTTTAACTATCTTTTTTTAAGAAATCAAAGATTTCTTCTAATTGTCCAAAAGCTAAACCGGTTACAGTATCAGCAGCACCATAGTAGATAGCAATTTTTCCTGTATCAGAATCAGCCAATGCTGCACAAGGAAAAACTACATTGGGTACATCTCCTGCGCATTCATAAATGGTTTGTGGTGAAAGTAAATAGCTATTATTGCGGTAAATTACTTTCCATGGTTCCTCCAGGTCTAATAAGGCAGCTCCCATTGAGTAAACAAAACCATTGCAAGAGGTTAAAACACCATGATAAAAGATTAACCAGCCTTCGGTTGTTTCAATTGGAACCGGCCCTGCACCAATTTTGGTACATTGCCAGGCACTCACTTTAAAATCTTTTGGGCCCATGACATGTCGATGTTTTCCCCAATAGGTGAGGTCGGGGCTTTGGCTGATAAAGATGTCACCAAAAGGGGTGTGGCCTGAATCACTTGGCCGGCTGAGCATGACATAGTGATTATTGATTTTTCTTGGAAATAAGACTCCATTTCTGTTAAATGGGAGAAAAGCATTTTCCAGCTGGTGAAAATTTTTAAAGTCATCTGTCCTGGCCAATCCAATGGTAGGTCCATGATAACCATTACACCAGGAAATATAATAACTTTGCTCAATTTGTGTTACCCTGGGATCATATTTATAGTCAGAGAGTAAAGCTTCCGGGTATTCTGACTGAAAAACAATCGGTTCCTCATCAATTTTCCAGTTGATTCCATCTGAGCTAAAACCTTTGTGAATATTCATCCTGCGACACTGATCATCACAGCGAAATACACCAGCAAATTGATCCTTAAAAGGAACAACTGCGCTATTAAATATACTATTAGAAATTTTGATTAAATTGCGAGGGATAATCGGATTTTTTTCAGATCTCCAGAGTATTTCTTCATTACCTTGCCGGCGATTTTCCCAGGGAATATTAGGAAGTTGAGAACCAGTTATTTTTATACCCATTTTTGTTATGACCTCTTTGTTAGAAAAATATTGTTTAAAAACCAATCGGGAGAATGGTAATAATTCTTAATAATTTTTTGATTGTTTCTGTAAAATGATTAAAAAAGCCACAAAGGATACTAAGAAAGATCGCTGAGGGTAACATGATATTAGTAGAAAGCGAATAAAATCATGACAAAAGTTGTAGTTCAATATATTTAAATATCTAGTTGTTTCTTTGCACCTTTGTGGGATAACTAATTTTTATAAAATAAATTCAGATTATATTAAAATGAATGGTTACTTTCCGCTTTGTTTTGCAGACCACTCATCAATCTGTTTCTGCATTTCATTTAAAACTTTATCCAGTCCAGCTGTTTTTAGTTTTTTATTAAACTTAGCCAGGTATTCTTCAGGATCAACAGATCCGGTATTGATAGATGGTTTATATTCTTCAACTACATTGCGGATTGCAGTCACTTCTTCATTGACTGATTCTGGATTAAAAACAAAACCGGTTAATGGAGAAACAGTTGAAGCATTATTAAATTCTTCAAATTTTTGCCATTTATCATCTGGATCATCTTCAAATAAATAAGTAATAAATAAATTCCCTAGTGAAAAAGCCGGTACATTATAATCATGATGGGCTTTCAAGAATTTAATTTTACCAGTATCTAATTTTTCATAATGTACGCCTTCGATACCGTAATTGACCATATTTCGTACATAAGGATCTGTATTCAACATATTTAAGAACATCATAACTCGTTCGGGATCTTCACAATTATTGGAAATTGCCATCATAGAACCAGATACAGATCGAGAAGAAGTAACAGGTTTTTGAAAGTAAGGTATTGAAACAATTTCATAACCAGCACTTCGGCTCCAGAGTTTATCAGCATAGGGTTGGGTTTCTGCTCTTCCACAAAACCATTTACCTGACTGAACCAAAGAATTGTTATCTTTTACCTGACCTGCATCTTGAGGGATATAACCTTTTTGATAAAATCTTCTTATTGTTTTTAAATGATTTAAATATTCTTCTGTTTCAAATTGATTAAAAACTTTAAGGTTATTTTTAGCAATATCAATGATACCTGGCATGTCTCCCCCACCGAGTAGAGGATCATAATTTTCAAATACCCAATCTGTATTACCATAAATAACTAAAGGAACAATTCCTGGTTCATTTTTCTTAATAACCTCTAATAAGGGTTCTAAATCTTCAAAAGTTTTAATATTAGAGATATCCAGGTTATACTTGTTCAGATATTTTTTATTAAACCGGAAAACGTGTTGTGACCCCACTTCTTTATTAACAGGAATAGCATAATTAACACCATTAATTTTTGTGCCTTCCAAAAATGCTGGATGAAGAGCATCTTTTAATTCTTTGCCATGTTTGTCTAACAGATCATTCAGAGGTAAAAAAGCACCTTTTGTTGCATTGGTTCGATAATCATTAGCCCAAGAAGAAGTAAAACAAATATCATAATTTTCACCAGAAGAAATGATCATGCGCATTTTATCAGTATATGGGCCCCAATCAATCATTACCATCTTCACAGTGACATTAATTTTTTCTTTGGTATATTTACTGAGTTCTTCCATGACCCGGCTGGTATCTTTTTGAGGCGTACCAATGGTATACCAGACAATTTCATATTCCTTTAACTCGGATGCATTCTCAGCATCTGATTTTTTACACCCTACAGAGAGGAGTAAAAATAATGCTAAGATTAAAACTCCCATAGATTTCAGTTTTTTCATCTTATTCTCCTTCAATTTTATAAAATGATTTAATACCCCTGACTTTTACCAAAAGCCAAAAATATTAAACTAATCCCCAATAATAGAGGTGTTGGCAAAAATATCCAGCTCAATAATTTATTCTTTTATAGAGCCGATGGTTAATCCTTGAATAAAGTATTTCTGAAAAAAAGGATAAGCCAGAATTATGGGACCTGTTACCAAAATTACCATTGCCATCCTGGAAGCTTCTAATGGCATATTACGAATAGTATCAATCGTTTCACCTGCTGACAATGTAAATGCATTATTTACCAAAAATTCCATATCAATCTGGATTCTCATTAACAAATATTGTAGTGGAGTTAAATCCGGATTTTCAATAAACAACAAGGCATTAAACCAGTCATTCCAATAGGCAATTGCACTAAAAAGACCAATTGTTGCTAAACCTGGTAAGGATAAAGGGACGACAATCTTAAAAAAGATAACAAATTCATTTGCTCCATCTATTCTGGCAGCTTCAATTAAGGCATCATGAATGGATGTTTTAAAAAAAGTTCTCAATATGACGATATAAAAGGCATTTCCAGCAAGGGGTAAAATTAATGCCCAGATAGTATTGGTTAAATAAAGCATTTTAGTACAAACGATGTAAAAGGGTACCAAACCTCCACTAAAGAGCATGGTAAAAAATGAGAAAAAATTAAAAAATTTCCGGTAGCGAAATTCTGGACGCGAAATTGCATAAGCATATAAGGCTGTGATAAAAACCGTAATGATAGTTCCAACAACTGTTACTAAAATGGTTACACCATATGATTTCAGTAATTGGATTCCTGTTTTAAAAATATAATAATAAGCACTATTACTAAATTTTGAAGGAAAAAACCGATATCCTTCAACTGCCAGAGTATGCTCATCAGTAATAGAAATCATTACTACAAATACAAAAGGAAGAAAGCATAAAAGTGCAAATATGCCGATCAAAATATTTATAATGAAATTACTGGTGTGAGTGATATCATTGATATCTCTTTTAAAAATCCCTTTCATTTTTGCAAATCCTTCTTATAATAAAGTATTTTCACTATCAATTCTTTTAATAATATAGTTGCTGGTCAAAATGAGTATCAGTCCAATCACAGATTGATATAATCCGACAGCTGTTGTCATACCAATATCTCCGCTATACATCAATCCTCGATAAACATAAGTATCAATTACATTGGTTACAGAATATAAAGGGCCAGAATTGAGAGGGACTTGATAAAATAACCCAAAGTCTGCCCTGAAAATTCTACCAATGGCTAAAATAGTTAATATGATCATCATGGGTTTAATATGGGGAATAGTAATATATTTGATTTGTTGCCACTTAGATGCACCCTCGATCATGGCAGCTTCATAACAGGTTTTGTCAAGTCCGACAATGGCAGCTAAATAAATAACTGTACTTAAGCCTGTACTTTTCCAGATATTCATAAAAGTAAGAATATAAGGCCAGTATTTTGGTTCCATATACCAGGAGATTCTTTCTATTCCAAAGCTGGACAAAAATAAGTTTAAAAGACCCTTATCAGTACTTAAAAAGCTAAAAACAAAATAACTCACAACAACCCAGGATAAAAAGTGGGGTAAAAGCATTAACGTTTGGAAAACTTTAGCTGTTTTTTTATTTAACATTTCATTAAGAGCAATAGCTATACTCACTGAAAAAATTAAACCTAGAATAATAAAAACCAGATTGTAAAAGATAGTATTGCGGGTAATTAACCAGGCATCTTGAGAGGTAAATAAAAACTTAAAGTTATCAAATCCTACCCACTCACTTTTCAGAACACTGGTAATAAATCCGCCTTTAAAGAAGCGAAATTTTTTAAAAGCTAAAACCATACCAAACATTGGAATATAGGAAAATAAGACAAACCAGATAAAACCTGGCAAAACCATTAACAAAAAGAATAAATTCTTTTTAAAATTGGAGGTTTTTAATTTGGATTTACTGATCTTTTGTGTTTTAGTTTTTTTATTAACTTTCAGTTCCATTTTTTATGGATTCCTTTTTAGAGAAGAGTTTTTTTAAAATCTTCATTTTTATTTATTCAAACATTCGTTTTAATATCAATTAAATATATAAAAACTTGGTTAAAATTCAATGCTTAAAGTTACGATTTCAAAAGGTTTGATTGCCAGTTCTACAACATTTTGATCAAAGTTTAATGGTTTTATTTCTTTTTCCATGAGATTGACCAGTGTTACTGTTTTAATATTTTGATAGAAACTGAGTTTAAGTTGACTTCGCTTATTATGTGCTTCATAAAGCCTGATTATCACTTTATCTGTTTTTTCTGCTTTTTTTATAGTATCAATCACAATATTATTAGCCTCATAATGAACAAAAGAATCATGGTCTTTTAATGTTCCGTAATGTTTGTTTTCTAATACTGAATAAAGTGGCACATTTAAAGAATAGGCCTGTTGGATAGTCTTTGCTTGTTTCCAGTTGTCTTTGTGAGGAAAAACCGAATAAGTAAAGTAATGTTCTTCCTGATCTGTAACTGGATTGGGTACAATCCCGGATTTAATTAAAGTTAAGCGTAAATTGCTGTCAATAATATCATGTCCATATTTACAGTCATTCAGCAAGGATACCCCATAACCTTCTTCAGATACATCAACCCATTTATGAGCGCAAACCTCAAAACGGGCTTTGTCCCAGGATGTATTTTTGTGTGCAGGTCTTTCAACATTGCCAAATTGAATCTCATAAGTCGCTTTGTCAGTATGAATATCCACAGGAAACTCTACCTTTAAAAGTGTTTGGTGCTCTTTCCAGTCAACATAGGTTTCAAAATCGATTCTATTAGAATGTTCATAAAAATAAATTTTTTGTATAATTTTTGAATCATGATAAAATCTGGTTAATTCCAGACATGATCTGACATTGCCGTTTTCAATGACTTTTATATTTTCCAGATGATCCACTCCCCATTTTTTTTCAACATAGTAATCTTCAATATCCCAATTATCAAAGTTCATCGGCTTATCTTCATAAGCAATGAGAACATTGCCTTGCTGGCTTTCTTTTAGAACTTCTCTGGAATCCTTTTTGTCATAAATTGAGGTAAAATGTCCCTGTTCATTTAGTTCCAGTCTAAAATTGGTTGTTTCTACAAAGCAATTGGTTATTTCTATTGAAGGTTGATTGACAATTTTTCCGGGGATGAGACGAAATGTTTTATATCCACAGGAAGGTATGTTTTCTGCATAAAATAATAGATATTTCTGAGCCTTTTCAACAATCATTTGACAAGGTAATATTTTATCATTTTCATCAACAATTATTAGGTTAGCTAATTCCTGAGAATATTTAACTTTTGCAATATCAGATCTTTCAAAGGAAAGTGTATTAAAAACTACAATTGATTTATCCAATAAATTTATTTGTGAGCTAATATAGGATAATGAATGGTTTAATAATTCCTTACCATTTTTTTCAACAACTTGATATTCTTCCTTAGTAACATCATAAACTTCTTTAATACTAGAGCCAGGTAAAATATCATGAAACTGGTTTAAGAGGATGGTTTCCCAGGCTTTGTTAATTTTTTGCTGTTGGTAGTTGTAACCATTTAACATGGCAATGGACGAAATAACTTCAATTGCCTGATAAAGGAGTTCGTTTTTACGGTTAGCTCTTTTATTACGAGCCATAGAGGTGTAAGTTCCTCGATGATATTCCAGATATAGTTCACCAACCCAGGTAGGCAGGTATTTATGATCCTTGACATTGTTGTAAACACGATCAAAATAATCTTTAGATTTTCCTTGTTGAACTTTGGGGCAACCAGGCAGCCCTTTATTTAAGCGGCGGCCAATTTCCAGCATTTCTTTTGTTGGACCACCCCCACCATCTCCATAGCCGTAACAAATTAGTACATCATTGTTAATTTCTTTTTGCTGATATCTATCCCAGGCTCCAATGATTGCTCCTGGATGCAACTGTCCGTTATAGGTAGTAAAATGACTCCCTTTAGACTGGTAGGGATCTTGAGTTGTAATAAAATGGGTGAATATTTCTGTCCCATCTATACCTCGCCACATGAACGTATCCATTGGCAATTTGTTATATTGGTTCCAGGAAATTTTAGTAGTCATAAAATATTGAATCTCAGCTTTTTTTAATATTTGTGGCAATGCAGCACTATAACCAAAAACATCAGGTAACCAGAGTATTTCATTTTCAACATCAAATTCTTCCTTAAAGAAATTTTTTCCAAATAATATTTGTCTGACTAATGACTCACCACTGGTAACATTGGTATCCGCTTCAACCCACATTGCACCTTCTGGTTCCCAGGAACCAGCATTTACTTTTTTCTTTATTTTATTATATAATTCAGGCTGATCTTCTTTAACAAACTGATAAAGTTGTGGTTGACTGGACATGAATAAATATTCTGGATACTCATTCATTAAATTTAAAACTGTTGAAAAACTTCTAATAACCTTTTGTCTAGTTTGAGCAACAGTCCACCACCAGGCAATATCAATATGAGTATGGCCAATAACAGTAGCAACCGTATCAGCAGTATTTGATAACTTATCATAGAAATTTTGCTTGATGTACTGATTTGCTGTATTTACAGACTGATAATAATTTTCACTATATGGTTTTCTCAAATCTAGTAAATTGATGGTTTCATTTAAAATATTAATGATGTCAATTCTCTGTTTATCTTCTGGAGAAGACTTTTCTAACACTAACCAGGGGACATGAATATTGTAGTAGAGATCTTTAGTTGACTGATCAACAACAACCAGATCAACATAAAGCCGGTTACGGTAGTCCAGTCTGCCATGATCACCAACGGTTCCGGCATAGGCATGTAAATCTAATTGATAGGACAGACCTGCTTCTGCATTTTGTTCAATTATAATTTCCCGATGGTTAATATCCAACCCTTGTATCAATTCGCCATTTAGAAATAATATGAATTGAGGATTTACTGCATCCCATCCTTGATCCCCGGTTGTGACCACCAAAGCGACGGGTTTTTTATGGAAATCTTCAGGAATGGTGAAATTGGTTCTGAACCAGTGGTTTGTATCTTTTCCTCCCCATAGTTCTCCTGCTTGAAAATCTTTCCATTTATTATCAGATCGATCTACTTCAGCAATGGTTTTAAAATGTCCATCTTTTATGGAAAAATTATTAATACTCTGTTTTTTAGAATAGATAAGTTGTGACAACTCATTTGTGATTGTTTTTATTCTTTCAAATAAATGCATTCAATAATCCTGTTTATGATATAACAATAATATAGTCTTTATTTTATGATATATCATTTGTTAAATGATCTGTCAACATGAAAACTAAAAAAACTTATCAGAGAAAAATAATAAAAGCAACATTGTTTAATTATTCTTCAAATAATAATAAAAAATAATATGATTTGCCCTTTTTTGAAAGAAGAAATAAGTGCAATATATGCAAAAAAGAAATTAATTTTAGTTTTTTTAAAAAGACAAGGAATATAAGTTTTTTAAAAGCCCTTGCAATTATCACGTAGTATGTTATATATTTAATAAGTAATATATAAAATGATATATCATATAATAAGAAAAGGGGTACTATTTTGAGTAAAATCAAACCTCTCTATCAGACAATTATAGATCATTTAAAAGAAGATATATCTCTGGGGAAAATAAGACAAGGTGATCAGATTCCTACAGAAAAAGAACTGTCTCTAAAATATAATGTGAGTCGGATTACTGTTATTCGGGCAATTAAAGAATTGGAATATTCAGGAGTTGTTGAAAGAATAAAGGGAAAAGGGACTTTTATTAAGAAGGAGATTACCAGTTTAACTGATTTTATTCAATCTGATAAGGAACATCTTAAAATAATTTCTATAATTATGCCTATTAATTCTGATACGAGTTTAGAGTTGATCAGCGGTATTGAAGAAGCCTGCCAGGCTAATGGTTATGCTCTGTCAATCCATAATTCTGTTCATAATTCATTTGAAGAAGAACGAATTCTTTATGAATTAGATAAAAAAAAGATTGAAGGTATTTTATTATATCCCTATTATCAGAATGAAAATATTGGGATAATTAGTTCCTTATTAATTCAAAAAATACCCTTAGTATTTATTGATAGAAGAATTAATGGAGTCCGTTTACCCTGTATTGGTTCTGATAATTATCAAGGATGTAGAAATATTACTAATTACTTATTTGGGTTGGGACATAAAAATATTGCGTTTGTCTCTTTATCTGAACGATATGTAGAAACAGAGGAAGACCGGTTGTCTGGATATTGTCAGGCCCATATTGATAATGAAATTGAGATAAACAAGGCTTATATTTATACCAGGTATGGAAGTAAAGTTAATGATTTAAATAACCAGGCTGAGATTGCTCTTGAATCATTATTAAGTTTGTCCGAGCCTCCCACTGCAATTGTGAGTGTTTGTGATGTTGTTGCTTTGGGATTAATCAATAAAGCGAAAAAAAGAGGATTATCCATTCCAGATGATCTTTCGATAGTTGGTTTTGATGATATTCTTTTTGCAGAACATTCTGATCCCCCTTTAACCACTGTGAAGCAGCCCCGAAGAGAAATCGGCAAAGCAGCTATCAAGGTCCTATTTGATATGAAAAAAGGGAAAATGAAAAGCGTTCCACAAAATATTCATTTGGAAACAGAACTGGTCATTCGGGAATCAGTCAAAAAATTATAAAAAAATTTATTGTAATTTGATGAAATAATTAACTATTGGTTTATAATTGACTTTATGGGTAAAATTTCATATTCTTTAATTATTGCAGCTTACTTTTATCTCTTCTTTTTAATCCTTTTGTAAAATGAACTGGAGGGTTCTATGGCAAAGATTTTGATTGCTGATGATGATGAAATGGTCAGACGCAATATTATGCGATCCTTAAAAAATCAAGGACATAAATTATTAGAAGCAACCGATGGTCAGGCTGCTATTGAAATTATTCAGAAAGAAAAAATAGATGTCTTAATTATAGATGTGGTTATGCCTAAACTTGGTGGAACTGAAACTCTGATCCGCTATAAAAAGGAACTGGAAAATACAAAAGTTATTGTTGTATCAGGTAAAATCAGTGAAGAATCAGATGCTTTTCAAATGGTGATTAAACAATTTGGAGCAAATCGTTTTTTACAAAAACCTTTCCTCAAAAACCAGCTTATTGAAGCCATTCAATCTGTGTTAGAGCAGTAGATTTTTCTTTTAGACATTCTTCTTTAATTCCTTATTAAAAAGAATGATAACTAATGCAATCAATCCCAAAATGGTCATAAGGAGCCAGGCAAATCTTAAAGTTTTGATTTCAGCAATCCAGCCCACCAGAGGGGGGCAGAGTAAATATCCGGCATAAGCTATCATGGTTACAGTACTGATCGCTTTCATCCTTATTTCAGGAGAAGTGGTTCTACCGATCTGGCTAAAAATTGAGGGAATAATCGGAGAGATTCCTAATCCAGCTAAGGAAAAAGCAAAGATAACTACGATTTGATTCGTTGACAGATAGGCTAAGGAAAAACCAAGAATCGTCAAAATTGCAGAGATAATCAATATCACTTTTTCTGATGCCTTACTACTATTTGCAATGATTCTTCCTAAAAAGAGCAGAGCCATATAACCAGTTAATCCCAGGCTTGCTATACCTGGAGTTGTAAAAAGGCGTTGCTCCAAATAAATTGCACTCCATTGTTCAATAGAGTTTTCCATAAAGTGGATTAATAATCCCAAAATTCCCATAATAATTACACCTTTTGTCACAGACCATTGAAAAGTTCTTCCCTTTATTTCTGATTGATTGGATTCACCTGATTGTTTTCCTGTCATATGCAAATTGAAACTGAATAAAGCAATCATTGAAATGATAAAAAAGATCACTAATACAATGATTTTAAAATCGATTCCTAATTGGCGGGCCATTCCTACTGTTGGACTAGTGATAATGACTGCTATTGGAAAAGCACTATGGGCGATATGAAAATATTTTTTTCCTGTTTGAGCTTCTAAAACAGCAACTCCAGAGTTCATGATCACATCTAGTGCTCCTGAAGATGAACCAATAAAAAATAAAACAATTAGCAAAAATACAGGTGATTTAACCAAACATAATGTTGCAATAGATAAGGCAAAGAATAGTAAACTACCTGTTAATACCCATTTTGAAAATTTTTTAAGAACCATTCCAGTTCCCAGCATTGAGAGTAAGGCACCAATGGATATTCCAATCAGTATTTTGCCCAGTGTCCCATCACTTATTCCAGTCATTAGCTTAATTTCAGGAAGTAAGATGCCCCAGGCACCCCAGAAAATTCCCCATACAGCATAACAGGCAATAAAATAAACAGCTTGATTTTGTCGTTTTTTCAACTTAATTTTTCTCCTACAAGATAATCCAGTTTAATAAACCTTATTTTAAAGTGATTGAATTTAATCGTTCTCACTTTTCTATTGATAATTTTTTTTGCCTTTGGTGTCAATATGAAGTTGAAAATAATTATAGAAAAAGATGTTTATATTGACCAATAGATTTCCCTTATATTCCAGAATTTTTTTTTCGCGAAATTCCATCTTTCATAAAGCTGCTGGAGTAATTGAGTATTATCCAGATAAAAATCGTTGAAAGGTTATTAAGAGCAGACAGTAGAATAAGGAAAAAAATTAAAAGAAAACAGGGATTATTTATTTTAATAGCTTTATTATATATTTCTTGATATATTTCAATAATAAGGAGGTTTTTATGCAATTAGGTACATTTTCTCTCAGTTTAGCTGTTAATGACATTAAAGCTTCATTGACATTTTATGAAAAATTAGGTTTTCAGATTTTTCATGGTGATATTGAACAAAAGTGGCTTATCTTAAAAAATGAAGATACCACAATTGGCTTGTTTGAGGGAATGTTTGATAAAAACATTTTAACCTTTAATCCTGGATGGGATAAAAATGCTAATCAGCTAGACCAATTTACTGATGTGAGAGATTTGCAAAAGGAGTTAAAAGATAAGGGGGTTACTCTGACAGAAGAAGCTGATGATTCATCAACAGGCCCTGCTAGCTTTATTCTGACCGATCCGGATGGAAATCCAATTCTTTTTGATCAGCATGTCTAGGTTAATTTATTTTAAAGTTATATTCGCACTTTTTTGGATGATCAAATTTTAATTCACTCATTATCTAAAATGAATATACTCAAAAATAACCTGATAAGAAATGATATTGGTCTATTTAGAGCTTGCCTTTTTGAAAAAGTGTGTTAAGTTTTTTTAAAGAAGACAAAATGTATTCAGTTTAGAGGAGTAAAAATGTCACTGATTGGAAATATTTTATGGATTGTTTTTGGAGGCGGTTTTGTTTTATTTTGTGAATATTTATTGGGTGGTTTAGTTATGTGCATTACGATAATTGGTATCCCTTTTGGAATACAGTCATTTAAATTAGCAAGATTAGCACTTTTTCCTTTTGGTAAAGATATTGTTTCAACTCGCCGGTCTGGTGGATGTTTAGCATTAATATTTAATATTATTTGGCTTTTTACCGGAGGCTTAGCAATTGCTTTAACCCATTTGGTATTTGCTTTACTATGTGCAATTACCATAATTGGTATCCCCTTTGCTCAGCAGCATATAAAGTTAGCTCTCTTAGGTTTAATGCCATTTGGTAAAGAGCTGGATTGATGGAAACGATTAGTTTTTCTCTTGCAAATCATTTTTTACTTACCAAACAACATCTTTTAGATTCTTATAAAATTGAGAATATTCAACAAATGCTTTCTGATATTATTGGGCTCCATGCGACTTTAGCCACCACACCTTATTTATCCCTTTTAGCTCGCATGCCTGATTTTCAGAAAGATCAACTTTACACTTGCTTATATATTGAAAAATCTATTGCTAAAATAAAATGTATGAGAAATACCATTCATATCCTCAATCAAAAAGATATATCATACATTTTTCAGGCAACCAGTGGAGCAACAACCCCTCATCATAAAGCACTTCTGGACTACTTAAATTTCACTGAGAAACAAATGCAGTCTCTGATTACTGATATTTCAACTCTTCTTAAGGCTAATCCTTTAACTGCAAAGGAAATAAAAAAGAGTCTTCCTAAAATAGAGAAAATTACTCATGTCCTTAACTTAATGGGCGATTTAGGTCTTTTAGTTCGAGGAGAACCAGAGGGAAGCTGGAAAAGTAACACTCATCGTTATTATCTTTGGCAAGATTTTTTTCCTCATATTGATTTGGAATCTTATTCAGTTGAAGAAGCTAAAATTAAACTCATTTTAAAATATATTCAAGCCTTTGGGCCTGTAACAATGGAAGATATTTGCTGGTGGATGCGTACCAACAAAACATCGGTAAAAAAGGTCATTCAACAACATAAAAAGAATATCATAGAAATTAAGGTAGATAATGAGGTGGATACATTTTACATGATCCAAAGTGAATATCATAAATTACTTGATATGGAAGAAACAGATTCTGAGGAAATCATCATATTACCAGTTTTGGATCCCTATATTATGGGATATAAAAAAAGAAAGCGTTTTGTTTCTCCAGATTTATTGGATTTTCTTTATGATCGTGGTGGGAATGGAACCAGCACTATTTTTTACCGGGGAAAAATTATAGGAGTATGGGATAAAGATGAAAAAAGCAAAAAAATGAAGGTATATTATTTTACTAAACAAACTAAAAAGATAGAAGAAATGGTGATCCAAAAACTTTTAACCTGGAGCGATTTTATCTTTGGAAAAACTGTGGAGATCCAATTTTGTCAGCAGATGATTCCCTTTTCATTAAGAACAATGGGTAGCTTTATGTCTCCGCTAAAAGAACAATAAAGGATATTCCTGTTAGATAACCCATTTTTTTTCATTCTTGATAAAATTTATCAATGTCATAAAATATTTTTGTTAAAAACATTTTATCCCTCCCGAAATTGAAAATTTTGGGGAGGGATTTTTAACTAACTCCTTATACTGAACTCATGTTACCTCATAATAGGAATATAAATTTCCAGAATATCCTTTCCATCAATACTGGAGTAAGCTTCAAAATCAAACTCATGGTTTCTTTGAAAGGATTGCTTAGGCAACCATTCTCCCATGATGTACTGATAGGTTTCTCCTAGTTTTTCTATCTCCCCTTGATGCTGAAAAACTGCAAATTCGTGGTTTGGAATTGTTTTTGCAACCATATTCATAGGAACATTCATGATATTTTGGGTTTCAACTGCAATCATGTAATAAAAATTACCCATATCTTTGTAGTCTTCAGTATGAAAACAAAAACCATAAATTGGGGAATTATTTACGATATTTGGTAGTTTTTTCACTTTTGACAGATGCCTTTTCCACATTTCTGGGCTTCATCATATTTTTTCTCTCCATTGCTAATTGTTTATTAAAAGAGAGCTTTTTTTTGGGAAACAATTGAACATGGCAATTTGTATCTCTGCATTGCTGTGGAGTAATTCTGAAATACTTTTTAAAAGTTCGACTAAATGCTTCCTGTGATTCAAATTGATATTTAAAAGCAATATCAATAATTTTCCACTTTTGGGATTTCAAATCCAGCATTGCTTCAGTAAGCCGCCTTTTACGAATATAATTTCCAATGGTTTCCCCTACCAATAGATGAAATAGGCGATGAAAATGATATTCAGAATAACATGCTACCATAGCAACTTCAGCTAAACTAATTTTTTGGTCCAATTTTTTTTCAACAAACTCAATGGCCATTTGAATGTTCTTGAAATACTCCATTAAAGCTCCAATAATTGAGAGAATACTCTAGTTTTAACATATACTTCTGATATTTTTTGCTATTTTTATAAATTTTTTTCTTGGGTAATAATATAACCAGTTTTATCACAATATCCCTTGGTGAACAAGGTACATTGCGATAAAATCAAAGTTGAGATAGCCAAGCCAGCATGATTAACAGCTACTTTAAAAACCGTATTTTTCTGAAATGCCTCAGTCTGAAACAAAAAGAGCAGGTGCTACTTTTTGATAGCTTAGCCATGTTCTAGTAAGCGTTTTTTAACATCAAAATCAGGTGGAATTGGTATTTGTAGTAATTGCTTAAAAGATCGAGCTGTCAGCCAATTGCGATCCCGCCACCAATTATACTCAAAACTCATCATATTCGCAATGGTCTGAACCTCTTTTCTGGTGATGGAATTTTTAACAAGAATTTTGTTCACCAACTTTATTCTAAAAGCCGATGGTGTAATGGTTGATTTATCTGCTGTATCTGCCAGATAACGGAAGATATTCGCTCCGCTCATTTTTCTGTACATTGTCTGATACATTTTCTTTTGTAATGGAGAGATAGATACCTGCTCCTTTCTATTGATAATACGGGCGGTTTTTTGTGCCAGTTTTCGGTACTTTTTCCGGGTTTTTTGGCGAAAAGGAAAAAAGCCTGAGGTAAAACCTCCTATACTTTCTATGCGTCCCAAAGAAAAGGTACCATAAGTGGCAAGCATTTTCTGAACAAAGTCACTAGTGGGTTTCAATCCATCATTACCAGTTGTACACACAGAAAAACTATACTTTCCCAGCAGTGGGAATATATGACACCATGTGAAAAGTCGATCAAACAGAGCTTTCAATTGAGCAGTAATCTGATTGGTATAAACTGGTGTTGCTACAATTAGTACATCACAATCCAGCATTGCCTCTTTTATCTCCTCCAGATCATCCTTTAAAGGACAAGGTTTTCCTCTAGTACAAGACCAGCAGCCAATACAGGGATTGACTTTTTTTTCTCCTAAAAATATGTACTGATGAACTAGATTTAATCCAGCATTTGATATATCCTCCACAAAATCATCTACTAATGCTTTAGTATTGGAATTTGCTTTATGCGGACTTCCCAGTAAAGTAAGAAATTTGGTTTGTTCTATCATTTTATTCTCCAAAAAAAGATTGTTGATTTGTTGGATCTAATCCTGATAATCTAAAGCAAATGGTATGCCAAAGGTGAGTGTTCTGAAACTCGTTTATTTTGAAGATTTAAAATCATTTTATTGCTGATTAGGATTTCGATGGCTGATTTTTGACAAGAGGAATTTGTATGGAGAGTATGAATTTTATCGAAAAGCTGTGATCATGATTTGCCAAAATCTATTCCTAGTTTCGTCATTCTGGCCCGTAAAGTATTTGCATGGATTCCTAGAATTTCAGCAGCCCCTCCTGGGCCGTTTATTTTTCCCTCTGTTTTTTTGAGAGCTTTAACAATGTGTTGAGACATCACCTCATCCAGTGTGTAAAATATTTCTGATTGCTCTACATGACTTGCATAGGGTGTTATTTGATTATTTTGTAATTGTTTAAAATTCAGAATTCCATTTTTACTTAAAATCAAAGCCCTCTCTACTACATTTTCCAATTCTCTCACATTACCGGGCCAGGGATAATCCATCAGTATTTTCATTGACCCTTTGTCAAATTCAAAAATTCGGGTCAGTTTGAGTTCTTTGGCTTTTTTTTGGATAAAGTGTTGTAACAAAGCAGGAATATCTGCTTTTCTCTCTCTTAAAGGTGGTAATTGGATGGGAAATACATTGAGGCGAAACCATAAATCTTCTCTGAATTTTTTATCATGAACCAGCTGTTCCATATTACGGTTAGTAGCGGCAATTACCCGGATATCCAGATTAATAGTCTTAGTGCCCCCAACTCTTTCAATTTCTCGATTTTGTAGTACCCTTAGCAATCGAATCTGGGCTGGTTGAGGCAGTTCTCCAACTTCATCTAAGAAGATTGTACCTCTATTTGCCCGTTCAAATCTTCCCCTTTTTTGAGCTAATGCTCCGGTAAAAGCCCCCTTCTCATGGCCGAAAAGTTCACTATCAATCAGTGTTTCAGGTATGGCTCCACAATTGACACTGATAAAAGGACCATCTTTTCTGACTGAGGATTGATGAATGGCATTAGCAATAAGATCTTTACCTGTTCCGGTTTCTCCTAGCAATAAAACCGGGCTATCCATTATTGCCACTTGCCGAACCATTTCCATTACCCCTTTGAGTCCAAAATTAGTTCCAATTATGTGATCTCCTGCTTTATACATTAGTTCGCGAGTCAAATACTGATTATCATCTACCAGCATATTTTTTAATTGGGTGACTTCCCGATGAGCCAATGCATTGGATAGAGCAATATAAAAAGGTTCTCGCAATTGAGCCAATAATTCAATATGTTTTTCATTATACCGATTCATCCCTTTAGCCACACAAATTAACATACCAAGAGGTTTTCCATAAATCATTAATAAAAGTCCCAAAATTGAGGATTGTTTTTTTTCTAAAGAATCCAACATAGCTTTACTAATTGGATCAGTTTCAGAGTTATCAATCTTCCAGACCGGTCCCCGGGGCTGCCCCGCAACTAATGGGCTGCGGTCAATCATTTGATGTAATGCATCTTCTGGTAATACAATTAGTACCTCTAATGATTTGCTATATTTGACAGTTGCTTCAGCAATGAGACGCATGGATTTTAAGTTCTCTTCAAATATTTCCATATACATATGATCAATTGGTATAAAAGATTTTAAGTATTTCAGACTGGCCAGCATAGCCTGGTCTATCTGCAGGTTTCCACAGATTCTTAAAGTTGCCTGTTTAAAAAAATCTTTCTCATCTTGCTTCATATTTTTTTCCTCTATATAATAATGGTAAACTATTATTACGAAATATGGTAATAAAATTACCAAATATGGTAAATCATACTGTTTTTTTATAACTTGAAAAGTCATTTTATGGGAAAAATTTTGTTTCAGAAAAACTGATATTTTTTTAGCACTAAAAATAGTGCATCTTTAACGCTTTTCTTTATTCCAGGTTTGTTCAAAATGCTATTGAAAGTAGAAAAATAAAGAAAAACAGAAATTGGTATGTATTTTGCTTATTATTAAATAACAAAAGGAGCCTAAGCATGAAATGGCTTGAAATAATTGAATTAAGGATAGCAATAAATCAAGCTGACTCAATAAAACCAAAGTTGGAAAAAATGATTGGGC
>JAKSBL010000084.1 GCA_022361115.1 Spirochaetota bacterium
AAAGCTATGAATCAATCGGAGTACTGCTTGCTGGTATTTCTCATGAAATTTTCAATCCGTTAAGTGGAATACATGGCCCTCTGGACAACCTGGAAAATTTACTTATCAAATATAATTTGAGTGATAATCCAAAAGTCAAAAAATATTATAATGTAATGAGATTTAATTTAAAAAAAGTTGAAAACATCATTAAAAATATGAAGCTTCTTTTTTCCAAAGGAAATTTAATCTATTCAGAAATTAATAGTAATCGCATTATTAAGGAAGTAATTCAAGAAGTCTGTGAAAATAATTTATTTAACAAATCAATAAACATATCCTTTACCAGGCAGGACAAAATATATTTCACTGGAAATTATACTGCCATGACCCAGATTCTGACTAATTTGATAAGAAACTCCATAGATGCAATTGGTGACAGTAGCGGAGAGATTTTAGTATCTTCGGTTATTAACAAGCAATCCAGACAGATTATCATTAAAGATAACGGCTGTGGAATACCGGAAGAAACACAACAAAATATTTTCCAGCCGTTTTATACGACAAAAGAGACAGGTAAAGGAACAGGTCTCGGGCTCTACCTGTCAAAGTTTTTGCTTTTAAAAATGGGGTATGACTTGCGTGTTGATTCTGAAAAAGGTAAATATACTGAGTTCAGGATTATACTTAACAAATCAATTGATTGAGGTTTTATTTTTATTTTTCATTTTAATTACAGCTGCAAAAAATAAAACACATAAAAACAAACTCAAATTAAAAATAATGGTAATACTTAAATAATTCCGGTAATTTAATTGACTATTAATCAGCGCATAAAACATCACCCCTGTACTATTAGCCAGAAAAATTATAAAACTATTCAAAGAAGCAATGTATACTGATTTTTCTTTGGAATTTATTGTAAAAATTGAATTAACCAGGGAGAGGTGGGTCAGTGAATTGGAAAAACCCAATAATAGAAAAACCGGAAAAGTCAATAAAACAAAGGGATTAATTTTAAAAAAAATAATTGCAAATGATAGAACAATCAACCCGGATAGATATATAATATGTCTTTTAAATTTATCAAGAAGTATCCCGCCTGTAAAGCTGCCTAAAACCATTCCCACGGAAGATGTCATAAGGACAACAGCAATTACCGGTTTGGCAATTTTGAAATATTCTGAAAGATAAAAACTTGAATAAGAATAGATGCTGCTCATTATAAAATTATGAAGAAATAATAGGGAGAGGACCGCTGTATTTTTAAATTCAGTAAAGATAAACAAAAATTCCTTAATAAAATGATATGCTTTAGTCTGTTTTTGCCTTTTTCCGGGTGTACGGGACGGAAAAAAGAACAGTATCAATAAAAAATTGATAAAACTGATCATCCCCGGTAATAAAAAAGAAAACTTCCACCCCAGCAATCCGCTGATCAACACACCGGAGATTGAACCAACCGAAACAAAAGCATAAACCAGGCCCATTTTTTTACCCGATTTTTCCTGATTTCTGTTAATAAAAATCAATGAGGTAGGTATAATCAATGATGCAAAAAAACCGCATATTGTTCTGGCAATAATTATTTGGTTGATGTCCTTTAAAAAGAAAATTGTGATATTCAACAAAGAAAAAAAGAAATTGGCAAATAAAAGAAGAAACCTTGTGGAAAATTTTATATTCAAATATCCCGCAAATAGGGCTGAAAATCCATAAACAAATTGATAATATGAGAGCAATCTGCTTATCGACGCATAATCCAACCCAAAATCTGAAGCCATATTGTTTATGATATTAAACATGGCTACCATATTAAAAAATATTCCAAAAACAATTGAACAGAGGATGTAATAGGGTCTGCTATCTATAAAACGGTTGATTTGCATAATTATTCCTTAACTTCTATTGAAATATCAAAGATTATGCAATTATCATGCCAGGATTCTAAGTATATATTTTGGTTTAACTTTTGGATAAATTTCTCATATTTGCGAAATATATTCTCATATATGCTAATCCCATCAATATATACTAGTCTTAAATCAACTATTTTTAATAATACTCCAAAATTTATGTGGCACGAAAATTGCGTATTGAATTGTGAAACATTGTTTTAAAAATCTAAAGGAGTATAATATGAAATTAAAACATATCATCAATGTAATAATTTTTATTATTTTATTAATTTTGTTACCTGGATGTACTGTTGATCCGAAAACAACCACAGTTGACAGTGGAAGTAATGATGGAAATTCACAAGACAGCGGAACTAACGGAGGATTGATAACTACATTTGTTGCAGTGGGAGGCTTAGGCCGTATCATGACATCAACTGACGGCGCAACCTGGAATGATGAGACTGAAGGAGGAAATTCATTCTATCATATTACCTATGGCGGAGGAAAATTTGTAGCTGTGGGTCAAGGTGGACGGATCATGACCTCAACTGATGGTGCTGCCTGGACGAATGAATCAGAAGCAGGAAGTAATTTTTATTCTATTTGTTATGGAAACGGATTATTTGCAGCAGTAGGTTTTAATGGCAGGATCATGATTTCAATTGATGGTTCGACATGGACCGACGAAACTGAAATCGGAGATGACTTTCATGGAATTACTTATGGAAATGCAAAATTTGTAGCTGTAGGTACTAATGGAAGAATCATGACCTCAACTGACGGTGCTGCCTGGATAAATGAAACTGAGGCAGGAGATGGATTTCGGTCAATTACATACGGCAATGGAAAATTTATAACCGTAGGTTTAAATGGGCGGATCATGACTTCCAGCGACGGTGCTGCCTGGACAGATGAAACAGAAACTGGTAATTATTTTACTTCGATCACATTTGGTTCCGAAAAATTTATTGCTGTCGGCATGAATGGAAGAATTATGACATCAACCGATGGGGCTAACTGGATTGATGAAACTGAAACAGGTGATACTCTAAATTCTATTATTTATGGCGGTGGGAAATTTGTTGCTGTTGGTATAAATGGACGTATCATAACATCAACTGACGGAGCCAGCTGGACTGATGAAACTGAAGCAGGTCAAATGTTTATGGGAATAGCCTGTGATGCAAATTAAATAAATTCTATTTAATTTGCTAAAAGAGGTTCAGTTTTGAACCTCTTAAAAAAATTTTATTAAGGAATAAGATGTTAGATGATAAATCACAAATTCTAAATTTAATAAAATCATTTTATGAATTGATCTCCGGAAATGCCGGTCAGAGGGATTGGCAAAGTTTCCGGAACTTGTTTTACACTGGGGCTATCATTATCCAGACAGGTGCTGTTCAAGGTGCCTATATGGACCCAAAATCAGTTGAGGAATATATTGCTGCTGTATCACCATATTTTGAATCAGTATCATTTTATGAGAGAGAAATAAAAAATCAAATTCATATTTTTAATCATTTAGGCCAAGCCTGGAGTAGTTACTATGTAAAAAAAGGGAATTCATCTGATTCTATAAAAGGGGTTAACTCTTTTCAGTTTTGCTGTAAAAACAAAGTATGGAAAATATTGTCTGTATGCTGGCCCAATGATGAGGATGCTGATCAACTAAGTGCTGAATATTTTTGATAACAATTCATCATTATCAAACGTATATAATTAAAAAACAAAGCAATTATATAGATTCCAGGCACAATACTGAACTTATTGATAATAAAGGGAGAAGTATTATTATGATAAAAAAATCCATTTTTATACATATGAAGAGTGATTTTATGATGAGATCAAATTACCTGACCGGGAGGCAGCAATCTATCTAGCCGAAGCATAGCTTAAACTGCCCGATTTGAATTTTACAAAAATTGCAAAATAAAGAACGGAATTGAATAGATTTTATGTCTATCTGAAAGAAATCCGATGACCAATTTAGGAATGCAAATGTCCAATTATTATTATAAAATGATATTTAGAATACTTTTAAGTAAGGCTTTTTGGAATGGATCATGAAAAACAAACATCTTTTAAATTTCCCCCTTTATGCACACAGGATGGGCACAGCGGGCCTGTCGCAGGTATGTTGATCAGAAAAGACAATGCAATAGTAACATGGTCTGATGATAATTCCATAATAATCTGGTCCCCTGATGCGAAAGAAAAAAAAGTGCTTACCGGTCATAACGGAGAGGTCAAAGGAGTACTTGTCAGGGATGATGGTTCGCTTGTCTCCTGGTCTGAGGATTCATCAGTAAGAATATGGTCTGCAGAGGGTGAATGTCTGGCGGTATGTTCCCAGCGTAATGATATTATTGAAAAAGTATTAATCAGTAATAAAGGAAAAATCCTCGTTATATCAAGAAATACCAGTGCTAAATTGTGGAGCATGAAAGGAGAAAGACTGGCAGTTACAGCTGAAATTTATGATGCGGAACTTCTGGCCGATGGAACAATTATTACATATGATCTGACCAGAAACATCAAGCTTTATTCCCCTGACGGTTTAAAAAAAACAATTCTAAAAGGGCACAGGGACATTGTTGATAATTTGCAAGTGGTTTCAGATAGTACATTTTTGTCGTTTTCTCACGATTGTGATCTGAGAATGTGGTCTAAAAACGGAAAATGCCTGGCCATATTTAACGGCCATGAATTCCCGGTACACTGGGCTATTATAATTGATAAAAACAGGATTTTATCCTGGAACAGGGCCTGGAAAAAAGATAATGAGGCCCGTCTCTGGTCATTTTCAGGGAAATGTCTGGCCGTATTTAAGGGACATAATGCGAGAATTGAAGATGCAGTTTTACTGGATAATGGTGATATCCTGACTATATCCTGCAATTCAATAAAACAATGGACAGAAAGGGGTGAGTTAATCACCGAATTCAATGGATTGAACCGCTTATCGCTGAAAAAAATAATAAAAAAATTTAATCAGGTTATTATAATACCGGAAAGCTATAAAACCCTTTTTTTATGGAAAATAAACCAGGGAGCAGTCCCCCTTGAAGGACACAACCTTAATATTCTGGGAGCCTCTATCTGTAAAGACAAGTCTATCCTATCCTGGTCCAAGGATGAAACCATTCGAACCTGGGACCCGGATGGCAATGCTGTTTCAATTTGGGCAGACCATACTGACTGGATCAACGATGTACAAGTATTATCAAACGGATCAGTAATATCTGTTTCCGGTGACAGCACAGTACGAACCTGGAACAATTCCGGTTTTCCTGCTATGATCATGGGCAATATTCCCAGGACTGGTTCAGCCATTGATCTGATATGTGATATTTCATTTTTTTTTATTCATAATAATAAAATAATATCCAGCTGGCACCTTAAAGGTGAAGAGATTGAGGAAATTAAGTATTCCGGTAAAAAAGGTTGTCCGAAAGTAGTTCCAGTTAGTTTGAAATCATCTCCTTTTGAACACCTGGAAGCTGCAATGGCAAAAAATAATTTAGCTGATGATCTATTCATATCAATTGGCAGTTCAAAAGGATTTAATTTTTTCAAAGAATTATCTGATTCAATAAAAAATCTAATTAGCGGGATTAAACTAACCAGGTATGAGCTGTTTGATGATGTTATGACAAATATTCCGAATCTGGAACTTAATGTACTGGAATTATCATTTTCCAGTAATATCAAAAAAATCGACAGCCTGTACGGCCTTAAGGCAAAAAAGATCTTAATAATTGACTGTCCCGGATTGGAAAGTGTATCCGGCGTAAGTTGCGTTGTAAAACAGATACTCATCACAGGCTGCCCCGATTTAAAAACAGTCAATATAACCGGTCCGTTAGGTGATGCAGATGTAAAGTCTTTTTAACTTTACCTAATTTTCCAGATAATTGATAATAGGCTGGAAATTCTTCATTTAGTAATTGTGGTAAATTTAGATATTTTTTGCAATGATAAGGGAATAAAATGAAATTAAAAACAAAATTCAATCAACTCTCGTTATTTTTTTATAATAACACAAAACTATGGTTCATTGGATTGCTTTTTTTATTATTAATTTTGCTATTCCTGGCTTTGCCCCTGTTTGAAAATATTCTGCAAATTGATACAAATATCATTTCACTGGATAAACCCGGGCTGTATTCTCCTCTAAAAATTTATGAAATTTTAACAGATTGGGGGGAAAACGGGCGCATGAAACAGTTCTGGTTTCATATAACCTGGGATTCACTGCTGCCAATAAGCTATTTCTTTTTTTTAGGGTTTCTTATTTCCTGGTTAACAAAACGGGGATTTAAGTCAAAAAGTAAAATGCATCTTTTAAACCTGGTATCATTGGTTGCAATTGTTGACCTTCTGGAGAATTTGTCATTATTTATTTTGATTTTTTTATATCCGGCTAATATGTATATTTTGTGTTTGATAAAAACCGGCTTGACATTAATAAAGTATTATCTATTCGGTCCGGCAATATTGTCTGGATTGATGATATCAACTGCTTTTGCAGTAAAAAATAAATTTCAAATCCAGGTATAAAATTATCCAACTTGCTTTAACTACTAAAACTACTAAAGTCTACGAATCTGGGAACTTCCTATGATTGGAAATTGGCCGGAGGGTAAATTGATAGTTTTTAGTTTAAATAATATGCAAATTATAACAATACAGTTCTGCAATAATGATAAAATGAGTTCATTATAATTATTAATTTCTAATAATGGCACAAAAATTACGAATTATTTATCAGGAGCTTTTAATTTGTACGATCATTCAAGAAATTATTATCAACAATCCGGCATTCTTAGCGGTACAAGTAGTATCAGATATCAATACAAATAAATAAAATGATTTATGAAAGTGTAACAAAAACCATGATTGGTTAAAAAAATACAAAGAGGTTAACATGAATATTAAAGTAATTTTCTTTATCCTGTTTTTTACACTGCCTGTTCTCTTTTTTAATGTCACAGCAAAATCACTGGTCAGAATTAGAAGAGATACGACGGAATATTTTAATGCAATGGCAATGCACCCTGATGAAAATATCCTGGCGTTGGGAACTAAAAATAACAATATCTATATTTTTAGTTTAGATGAGCTGAAAATAATTAAAACCATAAAAGGGCACAAAAAAAAAATTGAAGAGCTTGCCTTTTCACCGGATGGTAAATATCTGGCCAGTGTGGATAATGACGGAGTATTAAATCTATGGAACCCAAAAACCGGAAAACTGGTTCGAAATTTTGTTGAAAGCGACAGATGGATACTCTCATTACAATTTTCACCTGACGGCAAATATCTTGCCGGAGGCTGTATGGATAAATCTATCAAAGTCTGGGAGGTCCATACCGGCAAATATGTACTGGTAAACAAAAACTTTAAATATCAGGTACAATCTATAGCATTCAGCCCGGATGGCAAATATATCGCCAGCGGATCATCTGATAATTGGGTAAGGATCTGGGAATTTAAAACGGGAAAAGAGGTGCTTGCTTATAAAAATGAAAGGACCGTAAAATATGTTACTTTTGATCCGTCTGCAAAATATCTGATAAGTGGTGATATGTCAGGTTATATTAAGATATTTGCAGTAAAAAAAGGGGTGCTGATACATTCATTAAAATCCAGTGTATCAGATATCGAAGTAATAAAATTTACTAAAGACGGTACACAATTTGCTTTAGGAGGTTCCAGTTGTATAATCAGGGTTTATGATTTTGCTTCCAGAACAGTTTTAAAAAAATATGACAGTTATTCGGAGTCTGTTGATTATTTATACTATATTGATAATGACACCCGGATGGTAACAATGTCCAAAAATGCAATGATAAAGATCTGGGATACTGCAACCGGCAAAGAAATTGCCAAATTTACTAAATTTCTGGACGGAGAGACAGCCCTGATAACGGCACAAGGTTATTTTGATATCAGCAGCAAAAAAGTCTGTGAATATATCTGGTGGAGTGGGTATAGTGAAGTTAGCAATGAAGAACTATATGATAAATTTTATAATCCTGAAAAAGTCAGAGAGGTGGTATTAAAAAGCAGCCGTTGACTTAGAACACCAATTAAAAAAATGTTTTACCAGGAGAAATAACATGTCAGCCTACGACGATTTTTACAAAACCTACACCGAAGCCCTCTATGCCAGCCGGCACCAGCTGGGATTATTGAAAAATATGAAAAGATACTTCCCCGGCCGCTCATCGATTTATGGAAAATGCACTTGCCCATAATTTGTCGATTTTATTATAATCTGCTGTAAAATTTTTCATTATTTTAGTCCTGTATATGTTTTATTATAAGTGAAAGTATAAAATTTTGAAGAATCTGTTTCCTAATTTAAAATGTAATCCACTGAAACAGCTTATTCCCAACCATCTTTTGTATTCAGATATACCCCGGTTTGATGATAATTGGGATTTCCGTCAACACCCCACCGGAAGTAGATCATATCATCATAGCCGTCATGATTAACATCGATGAACCTTACCCCTAAATCTCCCTTACCATCCGCACTGATATGCCAGGGAGGAAAAAACTTTGAATCTGCTAATGCCCAGCCGTTTCCGGTGTTCCGGTATGCCCCGATCTGGTGATGATTGGGATCTCCGTCAACACCATATCTATAATAGATCATATCATCAAAACCATCGTGATCGATATCGACAAACCGTACACCCAAATCTCCCTTACCGTCAGCACTGATATGCCAGGGAGGAAAAAACTTTTGATCTGCCAATGCCCAGCCGTTTCCGGTGTTCCGGTATGCCCCGATCTGGTGATGATTGGGATCTCCGTCAACACCATATCTATAATAGATCATATCATCAAAACCATC
>JAKSBL010000699.1 GCA_022361115.1 Spirochaetota bacterium
CCATTAAGCTTTGCTTCTACCTCAGCAAGACGGATAACCGATTTACCAACACCTCCAACAACTACAATTGGATTGATAATTTTATTATTGTCCAGCTGATAACTCACCCCAGCTGTAAGGATGGAAATATCAACAGCAGTTCGGGCCCATTGAGTAATTGCATATTTTCTTTGAGAATCATTTTTGATCTTAATATTCAAGATCAAATCCTGAGAATCGCCAGATACATAATCTTGAACACTAATGGTTTGTTCCCCTTTGGCATTTGCTACAGTTAATTGGGCATCTAAAACAATCAAAGCTGGTAATAAGTCAGCACTTGATTTTTTTCCACCAATATTGCCGCCAATGGTAGCAATATTCCGAATATTTCGATTTACAAAATGGGAGGCTGCTTTTTTCAAAACAACCGGAACTGCCGAGTTATCCAGTAAAGCCTGTAAGGTCACCCCACTGTCAATAATTATTTCTTCACCTTTTTTTGAAATGGTGTTTAGACCTAATTGTTCCAGGTGAATCGCCTGATCCACTTTGTGATGGGAAAAAGCAGCATTTACCACTGTACCGCCAGCTAAAAATCCAGCAGATTTTCCCAGCTCCTTTTTTAGTTTGACTGCTTCTTCCACAGAAGCTGGTTTAAAAGAACCCGTAATCATAGCATGCTCCTTGTCATGGTTTCTTTGTTTTTGTATTGATCCGAAACTGATTATAAATTTGTTCATCTGGATTGATTGATCAACTTAACTTTTTAAACAATTCCGGATTTTATAAATCCAGCAGGATAACTTTTCGATTATCTAAAAGATCCACTTTTACTTCGCAATGATACGTTTGGCTTAAGATCTCTGAAGTAAAAATATCCTCTGGTTTTCCCTGCTGTATATTATTGTTATTAAACAAAATCACCTCATCAGCCACTTGATTGGCAATCAATGGATCATGGGTGGTAAAAATAAGAGTCACTCCTTGTTGTTTTAACTCTTTCATCACTTTTAGAATTCTGATCTTATTTCCCAGGTCCAATTGTGATGTTGGTTCATCAAATAATAAAATATCTGGCTGCTGGATAAGAGAACGGGCAATAGTCGTTAATTGATGTTCTCCTCCGCTTAAACTGGTAATTTTCCGATGAGCCAGATGTTCTATCTTAAGAACCTCAAATATCTTAAGGGCGATCTGGTAATCTATATCTTCAGGTGTTGCCAGTGCTGACAGAAAAGGAGCTCTGCCAAAGAGAGCATAATCCATCACAGTATAAGGAAACTGTAATCGTTCAAATTGCGGCACATATGCCATGATCTGACCGATTTCTTTGCGGGAAAACTGATCAATCAGCATTTCTTTGATCTTTATAGCACCTGTCTGAGGTTTTAACCAACCCAGTAAGATATTTAACAGGGTAGTCTTCCCGGCACCATTAGGCCCTAAAATGGCTGTTATCGCCTTCTCTTTTATCCTTAAATTCAGTTGTTGAAAGACCCAATCCTGATTTTTATGGTATCTAAACCAGATATTTTTTAAGTCCAACATGTTAACGGTGCACCTCAATCTTCTGAGTACCTAGTAAGTAAATAAAAATAATTGCCCCAACAAAGGAAGTTAAAATCCCCAGAGGAATTTCTCCTTTGCTTAACAAACGTGCTAAATCATCACAAATCAACATAAAGCCGGCACCTATTCCCATGGAAGCTGGTAAGGAATAGCGGGAATCCATTCCAATTACATGCCGGCTAATATGGGGAATAATCAAACCAACCCAGCCAATAATTCCAGCTACTGAAACAATAGTAGCTGTCGATATTACTGCACAAACTAAAAGTAAAATTTTTTCCCGGTTAACCTTTATCCCTAAAGAAAAAGAGGCCCGATCATCCAGTGTTAATAAGTTGATTCTCCAACGCATTAACAATAATATCAATTGAGTAACCAAAACTGGAGGTAAGATAGAAAAAAACCTCTCCCAGCTCATACTACTCAAATCACCCAGCATCCAAAAAGTAATCTCCGGCAAGTCTTTCATTGGATCAGCCAGGTATTTTATAAAACCAATACCTGCTGAAAATAAGGCAGAGACAGCAATTCCTGCTAATAAAAGCCTTAAAACAAATCCTCCAAAGTGAAACCTTTTTGCCAGTATAAAAGACAAAAACAATCCACTCAAAGAAAAAACAGCCGCACTCATCTGAATCAACCAGGGTGAGGGAGGTAAAAAAATAATTCCTAAAGCTGCACCAAAGGCAGCACCTTGGGATACCCCTAAAAATCCTGGTTCAACCAGTGGATTAGCAAATATCATTTGAAAGACATTTCCACTGGCTGCCAATACCATCCCTGCCAGTAAAGCAGTTAGGATGCGGGGAAGCCGCAGATATAAAACAATTCGCTGAGCCAGGGGATCATCAATAATTTTTTTTAATGAAATCAATCCTCTTGTGGGATAAGCCCCCAGAAAGAATGAAACTCCAGCTATCACTACAATAAAAAAAATTATCAATAATAAAATTCTCCTCTTCACTTGTGGAGGAGTGATCATTGCTTGTTTACTGACCAGGAATCCCTCCTGTATACTTAGGCAGAATCTGCTCTTTTATAACCTGCTGCTCTAACTGATATAACTCTCTATAAAATTCTATTATTTCCTCTTCTATATCAATATTCTGAAAAATCTCAGGATGAAGATCTTTAGCTAACCACTGTAATCCCAAAATCCAGCGGCTATCTGGCTGATCCCAGGAATAATAGTCTACAGGAAAACCTTTAATCTTATTATTCCTCAGAGCAGTAAGGTTTTGCCAGTTGGAATCAGCCAATACTTTTTGCACGACTTGCTGAATATCTAAATGATAAGCAACCAGGTAAATATGATCGGGATCCCAGCTAGCAATCTGTTCAAAATTCACAGTCATCCAGCCTTTGCCCTGGTATTGTTTTTCCCAGACAGGAGTTCCTCCAGCCATATGAACCAGCTGTGTCTGCATCCATGATTGAGGCGGAACATTAAAACTCACTGTTCCCCCTTTATCTGAATAATAGAGAAATAGGGTTCGGGGTCTTTCCGCATCTTTTAATTGATTCACCTGCTGTTTCACTCGATCCATTTTGGAGTGGTAAAAATCACTAATTACCTGGGCCCTTCTTTCATTTTTAAAAACACTTCCTACAATTTTGATATCCCGCAGATACTGATCTGGTGTTTCTAAATCCAGGTACACAACCGGGATTCCTAAACGAATTAAAGGCTCTCCAAATTTTTTGGCTAAATAGCTTTTCATTATAACCAGGTCAGGCCGAGTCGCTAATATTTGCTCAGCTCCAGCCATGCGATCTAACCTTGATTTTTGATCCAGTTTTGGATCAACAATATTTAAAAAATCATCCAGCCGCTGGGTGGTTTCTGCAATTGCACTTATCTGATCAACAGCCTGGGGAAACATATAAGCTACATCAGATATCATAATAACAGCCCGTCCAGTTAATGAAATTCGTTTGATCTTACGAGGTAATTTCACTGTCCGTCCGGTTGAATCTTGAACACTATGCTTGGAAAATACGGAACTGCTGAATAGTAAAAAAAATAGACAAACTAATAGATGGATTTTTTTCATTATTTTATCATCCTTAAGGTTTTTAACTTTTATAAGATCTCAATCTTTTTTTTTAGGTTACCGGCTCTGTCATTTATACTATCACTGTCTTTTCAATCCTGAACACAATTCTTATTACTCTTCCCTCTTCTTCTAATATTATTCCTGCCCAGGAATGCTCAAGAAATGATAACAAAAACAACAGTAGGAAATCATAATTATATTTATTCTTTCAACAAGTCTACTGACTTGATTATTTACTCAACTTTAATAGTTTCTTATAATCCTCTTCTGTATCAACATCCATCAAGATGTTACTCGTTTTAAATTCAACCATTTTATGAGGAAGACTGAGAAGGAGGGAACGAAATCTTTTCTGTTCCCATTTCTTCAGTTCATGACTATATTTTTTAGGAATTAAGACGGGATGACCAGGTTTTCCTTCATATTGAGGAATCATAATCTGTCCATCCTGCTCTTTCCAGAGTTTTAAAAAAATTTGTGGCAACAGTAAGGGCATATCACCAGGAACAATAAAAAAATAATCATTCTCAATATATTTTAACCCTCTTTTTATGGACGAAACCATACCCTGTTGGTAGAGTGGATTATTTACCACTGTTACCCGGGAATGAGATGAAAAAAATTCTTTAATTTCCTCACCCCGATATCCGCTGACCACAATAATATGACTGCAGACTGCCTCAGCATTAGCAACAGCATGTTCAATTAGAGATTTATCCTCAAATTGAAGTAAGGGCTTCCAGATTTTAAAGCGGGAAGACAATCCTGCTACCGGTATAAGGCAGTCAGCAGCTAGTAATTGTTTCAAAATTTCCTCTTAATTACTATTAATTATATTCATTTATTCTATTAAAGTTCTCATTCTTACAAATTCTTTAAAACACCAGTTCTTTCATTAAAAGCTTCAATCAATGGATCAAATGCTTCTGCCTGATTAAAGATTTTGTTCCAGATATCTCGATCATACCAGAGTTGGTTAATATCTTCAATTTCTTTTGCTTGTTGTTCAACCCAGGTATAATATTTCAGATTGTGAATCATTTTTCTATCAAAATAAGTGAGGTCTCTATAATTATCAGTTACCTGACCAAAGAGACATTTTTCCATATCTTTAGCTGCCTGAATCTGGTTATATCCATTTCTTTCCTGGTTCAGTTCAGCTAACCGAGATTGATACATTTCTGCAGAATCAGTAGCAACAGTTAAAATCACATCATCTTCTGTCATTTCATAATATTTAGCTGTTTTAATAGAGGCTAAAATATTACAGATACCAGAAATACCTAATAAATCAGATCTTTCAATAAACTCTTTAGAAACCCCTTGTTCCTTTAAGTATTTTTTTCCGTCTTCTTCATTAAAGAGACGTAAAAGACGCATACAATCTTCATCATCAATAGCAGCAACGGCATCAGTATTTTTTACATTGTGTACCCAAGGCACATGCTTGTCACCTATACCTTCAATTCGGTGTCCGCCAAAACCATTTTGTAAGAGAGTTGGACACTGTAAAGCTTCAGTGGCAACAACTTTGATAAATGGATTTAAAGTTCTTAAATAGTCACCAGCAGCTATGGTACCAGCAGAACCAGTTGCAGAAACATAAGCAGCTAATTGGCTCTTTGAATCTTTTTCATAATTGAAAATATCTTCCAAAGCAGAACCAGTAACATTGTAGTGCCAGCAGGGATTACCAAATTCATCAAACTGGTTAAAAATTACCACGTCTTCACGGGTATTTCTTAATTCCCAGCATTTATCATAAATTTCTTTTACGTTTGATTCACAGCCTGGAGTTGCAATGACTTCAGCACCAATTTCTTTTAACCAGTCAAATCTTTCCTGGCTCATTTCTTCTGGTAAAATAGCTATAGAAGTACAACCCATTAAATAAGAATCAAAAGCACCGCCACGACAGTAATTACCTGTTGACGGCCAAACTGCTTTATGATAGGTTGGATCAAAATCACCAGTAATAATCCGGGGGGCTAAACATCCATAGGCAGCACCTACTTTGTGCGCACCAGTTGGAAAGTATTTTCCCACAATAGCAAAAATTCTTGCTTTTACACCAGTTACTTCCCGAGGAATTTCAATGTAATTCACTCTACCATAAAGGCCACCAGAAGCTTTTGGCTCATTTTTCCAGGTAATTCTAAAAAGGTTTAAAGGATTTAAATCCCAGAGGCCGATGTTTTTTAATTTATCCTTAATCTTGTCTGGAATCAGATCAGGATTTTTCATTTGAGCAAAAGTCGGAAGGATGATTCCTTTTTCTGCAAAGCGCTTGGCCGTTCTGTCCAGCACCTCTTCATTCACAA
>JAKSBL010000278.1 GCA_022361115.1 Spirochaetota bacterium
AGCTATACAGAGTCTTTGCAGGAAGACCTGGTTAAAGCTTTTATCTTTTTAAATTTGGGATTTTTCTTGTACCAGGTAGTTGATCGAATCTTAGTCAATTCTTTTTGAAAAAAAGAATGTATTTTTCTGCCGAATGAAAATTTTAAAATAAAATTGATAAACCTTTGCTGTAGCTTTTGTTTTCCTGGAAAGTCAAGTAATAAATAGCCAATAAACATAAAAAGAAATCCCTGCAAAATAGGCAGGAAACAGCCTAAAATACCCAGTAAAATAAAAAATATACCAGCAATGTTATTGATGATTTTTCTCATATTTGGGACTATAGCAAAAAAAATTAAAATAGTAAAAAGTTTTTGTTGCGACTTTTAAAAAAAAATTGATTTTTCATCAAATTATTTGTAATCTTAAAGAGAATAGTTATATGTTATTAAGGAGAAGTAAATTGGCTAAACATGAAATAGTAAAATCAGAAATATTTTCTTTAGAAAAACTAGATTACTCTCAAGTATCAAAAACCGAATGTGTTTCATTCACTGGATCACCTAGTAAACACCCTTATGATCCAGAAAAATTTATTTTGGTTCGCGACCCCTTAAGTGATCACACTGATTTTATTGAATTCCAGAAAAGTGATGTTCTGTATGTTAAAGAATTACCTCATATTTTTAGTGAAGATGAAAAAACCATAAACATGTGTAGAGTTTGGATACGTTCAGGAGTTGTTGCTTTAAAAATTCAACCATTTATTGTCGGAAAAGCAAAAGTTGACATGGATGAGTTGTTAAGATAGTAATATGAAAAAGAAACTTTTGTTAAAAATTTTTGATGCTGCTTATATGCAGCGCTGGAATGATAAATTAAGGCCGATTCCATTTATTGAAATGGATAAGCAAGCTCATAAATTGATGATTGCCTTTTTTTTAGGCAAATTTGAAGAGCAAAAAAGAAGCATCAATTGGATAACTTTAATAGAAGGGGCAATTTTTGAATTTTTACAAAGAATAGTTGTCACCGATATTAAACCCTTTATTTTTGATCGAATAAAAGAAAATCAGCAAAAGTATCAAGAACTCAATAAGTGGATTTATCAGCATATTAAAGAATATATTCAAGAAACCGGAGAAAAATTTAATCAAAATTTTCAAAATTATTTTATCAGTAATGATGATACTATTGAGAAAAACATACTCAATGCTGCTCATATTTATGCCTCTAAATGGGAATTTGATATTTTGAAAAAATTTAATCCTCTTGTATACGACACATTCTATATTGAAGAGCGATTTTCTGAAAAAATGGAAAACTATTATAATCTGGAAGGTATTAAACAAATTGCCCTTTACCGGGATTATCAGAAATTTATTGATCTTTGTGGTCAACTCCGTTTTCAAACACGCTGGGCAAACCTTCACCGGTTTCCTAAAACTTCTGTCTTGGGCCATAGTTTTTATGTCGCAGTTATCAGTTACTTTTTTTCCCTGCAAAATAACTCATGTCCAAAACGGATTTATAATAATGTTTTTTCCGGTTTATTTCATGATTTACCTGAAGTATTGACAAGAGATATCATTTCTCCGGTAAAGCAGTCAGTTGAAGGTATCAGTGATATTATTAAGGAATACGAAATTTTAGAAATGGAGAGAGTCTTTTATCCCTTACTGCCTGATTTTGTATTATCAGAAATGAAATCATACACTGAGGAAGAATTTGAATCCATTGTTTTTATAAATAATGAGAAAAAAAAGTTGGAAGGATTTATTGATAATCAATACAACAAGGATCAATATGATCCTCGGGATGGATTGCTGATTAAAGCAGCAGATGAATTAGCCGCATTTATAGAAGCTTATTCTGCCGTAAAAAATGGCAGTTATTTTGAAGAATTTCAGCAAGCTATATCCAATATTTCAAGGAAATATCAAAAAATTGGTACTTTGGGTAATCTGGATTTATGTCAATTATATGAACAATTTAATGATTATTCTGTATAAAAAATAAAAAAAGCAGTTTAATTCCTGATGATCAGGAATTAAACTGCTTGTTCTGTGGTTATGCAAAATATTCTAAAAATTAAAATTAGAATACATAAAGGGTAATAGCTGCACCAAAACGGGATTGATAACCAAAAATCATACCAGCTGCTTTCGCTTGTGCATTTGCATAATCAGCATCTTTTAAGTCATCAGTCAGGTCACTAAACCATGCAGAAAATTCTCCAAAGTCTTTAATAGTGTATTTATAATATACACCTAATGATAAACGTTTAAATTTAATGTCCAATCCAGCTACAACATTCATACCTGGGCGAAACATAAAATTATCAACTGTTCCCCAGGAACCTTTCCAGGTTTCAGGAACTTTAAAATCAGCATCATCAAATTTTGGATACCAGCTAAAGGTAAAATTAATACCTGCTGTTAAATAGGGCTGGATAAAGAAAGGAGCTCGAATACCCACATTCATTCCAACCAAAAAATCAAATCGTCCATTTTTGGAATAGTCATTAGGTAAAAAAATCAGATCAGCATGTGCTAATAGCATATGCCATTTGATTCTCATTTGGGCGCCATACTCAAAGGAACCCAAAATATTAGCTACCATAATACTCTTCTGCATGGTTGAAGAAAGAGTATTTAAAGCTTTTGCTTCTTCATCAGATAAACCTGGGTAATCCTGATCACTATTCTTAATAGATCGTACCATTTGAATATTATCGATCAAGGTTAGGATACTTCCAGTACTGGCAGTAATACCAAAACCTAATTGAAATCTTTTTTCATCCGTTTTTTTAGTTTTGGCAAAAAGTGAAGTAGAAGCTAAAAGAGTTAAGATTAAAGCAACTATAATCAGTTTTTTAGTCTTCATTGTTACCTCCTTATAAACAACACAATTAATAATATATATTACTTTTAAAAAGATTAGGAAATATTTTACAAATATTTTTAGCTTTTACTTTTTTTTTACTAAATATATAAAAAAATCATTAAAATTCATTAAATTCTACAAAATATCTATGAAGGTTTTTACAAAAATAAAAACTTTCTGACTATCCTTCCGCTGCACTTCACTAGGTTACATACTGGTAAGATTATTTTTACAAACACCTCAATAAGTTATTTTTTTTCGGTCACATCATCTTGGTTCAATTTTATCAACCTAATTGACGAAAGATCAATTAGAGAAAAAAACAGGATTGAATGATGAACACGAAAACAAAATGGATTTTATGTATTTTAAATTTAATTATTTTTAATATGTTAAGTTTTTCTGAACAAACTGGTATTGCTTCCTGGTATGGCCCTAATTTTCATGGCAAGATTACAGCTAATGGTGAGATTTTTAATACAAATGAGTATACTGCTGCTCATCAAACTCTCCCTTTTAACACAATGGTGAAGGTAATATCTTTAGAAAACAATCGAGAAGTGATTGTTCGGATCAATGATCGGGGGCCATTTGCTAAAAACCGGATTATCGATTTATCAAAAAAAGCAGCAACAGACCTTGATTTAATAAAAAAAGGAACCATGCAGGTAAAAGTCATTGTTTTAAAAAAAGGAAACAATACTTATTATCAGGCAAAAAAATATGCTGCTCAAAAATATTACATTCAGTTTGCTTCCTTTCAAAAAAAAGAAAGTGCAGAGCGATTATTAAATAAACTACTGAATCAGCAAATTCCTGGCAAGATCTACCAGGTAAAAATCAACAATACAGATTATTACCGGGTTTTATCTCCTGTTTATACCTATTTAGAATTGCAGAATGTAAAAACAAAACTTCAAACAAAAGGTTTTTCCCAGTATCTGGTAAAAAACTATACCTATCATTCATAATAAAAAAAAAGAGGCTGGGTCACAACCCAGCCTCTTTTTTAATGTATCCTAACCTTATCATTTAACTACTTTTTTAAATTCAGCAAACATACTATCCACTTCATGATTGGCATTGATCGAAACCATTTTTTTTATTCTGTCATAAAATTCTAACAATGGTTTGGTTTGCGCATGATAAACTTCCAGCCGATGATTGATTGCTTCTTCCTGATCATCGTCACGGATAATCAGTTGAGCTTTTCCACATTTATCGCAAACACCTTCTACTTTTGGTTTTAAGGAAATTATATTGTAGATTGCACCACAATTACCACAAACCCGACGGCTGCCTAAACGACGCCGAACAACATCATCGGTAACATCAAAATAAATAGCAGTATCAATAGGAGCTACCTTTTCCCATTCTTCTGCCTGAATAATCGTGCGAGGAAAACCATCCAGGATATAGCCATTTTTACAATCAGCTTGTTCAACCCTTTCTTTCACAATAGAAATAGTTAGGCTGTCAGGTACTAATTCACCTTTTGCTAGAATATCAGATACCTGTTGACCTAAAGGAGTTTTATCTTTAATTGCCTGTCGAAATAAATCACCAGTACTGATTTGGGGTATATTTAATTCTTTCATTACAACTTTTGCTAGAGTTCCTTTTCCAGCACCTGGAGCACCAAAAAATACTAATTTCATGTTTTACCTCTTCTGTTTTTTTATTGTTCATATTCTATTTAAAAAAAAAAATTGTGTCAAGCTAAAAAGTACCCAGATAGAGATTACTAAAATAACTAGTCGATAAATTTAAATTGGTTTCTAAAAAAATTTCTTTAGACCATTTGCTTTTTATTGCCAAACTATTGTTCATCAGCCATTTACCATTTTCTTCCACAGGTACAGTCAGGAAGACAGTCTGATCATCTATTTTTTCAAAATCATAGCTGGTTTTTCTCCCTTCCCCTTGTTGAATGGAAACCGACGATAATGAAAACAGGTCAGAGATATCGTTGAAGTAAATTAAAATATTGACTTGATTGGCCTTTTCGATGAGACAGCTTGAGAACTGTGGGTACAATAATTTGCAATGAAAAGATAATTTTTCATTTTGCTGGAGTAATAGCTTTTTTTGATAGGTATAAGAATACACCTGCATTACCGATTGATCTTTAGTAATCAATCCGTAAACATAAATAGCATAAGGACCTGGATAAAGTATAACCTCTTGCTGAGCTGCAGCATTGGGGTTTATCAAAATTCCGGTTGAGTAATCATTGTTTTCAAGATTTTTAAAATAATAATGAATCAATTCTTCCTGATCAATTGTTTTTGTTGCTAATTGTATGGTCACCGGATTGATTTGTTCAGAGATAACCATTCTTTGTTGACAGGAAAAAAGTATAAATAAAATAAAGATACAAATTTTTTTCATAACTGCTCCTTACTAGTATTAATGGAAAAAAGTGGATTATCTATGACAATGTAAGGTAGAAAATTTGAAAAAGTGGAATAATCCTTCCCTATCTTTTTAGAGGAAAAAATATAAAAATGTTGAAAAAAA
>JAKSBL010000622.1 GCA_022361115.1 Spirochaetota bacterium
AGAAGCAATAAAATTAATTGAAAACCATCGTTATGATTTGATATTAATGGATTTACAGATGCCGATTATGGACGGAATTACTGCTACTGAAATTATCAGAAAAAGATGGGATAACAATATACCAATCATTGCTATGACTGCTGATGTGTTGTCCGGAATAAAGGATGAGGTAATAAGAGTTGGCATGAATGATTATATTGCTAAACCTTTTGAGACAAAAAAATTATTTACAGTTTTAAAAAAATGGCTGAAACCGGATAATATAGAAAAAATTGAAGCACAATTTAGTAAAACTAAAAGACAGAGTCTTGGATTACCTGACATAAAACATCTGAAAGTGGATACAGGTGTAGCTCGTTTAAATGGAAATATTGAAGCCTATATAAAACTGATTAAGAGATTTAGAAAAAACAATCAAAATACCAGTGAAGAAATCTTAAACTTAATTGAGAAACATGAATATTTTGAATGTCAAAAAATTTTACATACTCTTAAAGGAGTTTCCGGAAATATAAGTGCCGATGGCCTTTTTGAGGCTACTATTAAACTGGAATCAGCAGTAAAGAATATAAATACCAGATTGATTAAAATCATTTTACCTGAATTTATCAGAGAATTTAATCAGGTTTTAGCAGCTATTGAATATTATGAAAAGCAAGAAACAAAAAATAATGAGAGACTCCAGACAGAAAAAACAATTAAACCAGGTAACATAGAAGAAGACTTAGGATTGATTAATAAAAATTTAAAAGATCTGAGAGAAATCCTGAAGAATAATAATATACGCTCAATAAGTTTGATGAAAGAGCTGATTAATGGAGTTTTTTCCCCTGAATTAAAAAATGAACTGATTAAAGTAAACTGTAAAATAGAAGACTATGAATTTGAAGAAAGCCTTGAATTATTAAATAATTTTGTAAAGAAATATTTAAAATGAAACAAGTGTATTTAAAAAAACTTAAAAGATACTGGTATCTTTTTTTCGGTTTCATCCTGCTTCCCTATTTATTCATTTATATTACGGTATTTGAAATGAGAGTACTAAAACAGATTAAAGAAATGACCAGGAATAATCTGGAAACAATTTTAAAAACTGTTAATGAAGCTTATAACAACTGGTATTATAATAGAATACATAATATTCAGCAAATCACAGAAGATGAGAAAGTAATCAATCTGATAAAAAAACTGCTTCTAACTCCACTCAGTAAGAATAATTTAGTGAATTCTCATGCATTAAAAGAATTACGAATGTATTTTCAGAAAGTAATGGATAAAAATAATGATCTGGATTTTTTTATTATAAATAAAGATCGATTTAATTTATGTTCAATGCAGGATGAAAATATCGGATCTATCAATTTCATTCATTACCTAAGACCTGATCTATTAAATAATGTTTTTGAGGGAAACAGCAGATTTATGACTAATGTAAACTCAGATGTTGCTCTGGACAAGGAGCGAATACAAGGTTTATCTGTAAATCCTGCAATGTTCATTGCTGCTCCGGTTTTTGATAAAAAAAATCAAACAGCAATAGCAGTTTTAATTTTAAAAATTAATCCTCTAAAGAAATTTTCAAGAATTGCTGATTTAGGTAACTTTGGCTTATCAGGAAAATCTTATGCATTTGATCAGAATGGTTATTTATTAAGCAACAGCCGCTTTGAAAGCCCTATACCGGAAAAATCACAATATAAGTGTCCATTAACCTCAATGGCGAAAAAAGCAATGGAAAAAAATTTAGAAACCAATGTGGAAGGATATTGGGATTATCTGGGCATAAAAGTCTGGGGGAGTTGGCTCTGGAATTCTGATTTAGGCATAGGATTAGCAACGGAAATCAATGAACAGGAAGCTTTAGCTTTATTTAAAGATATCAGTTTAATGGAAAGAATCGGGTTTACAGTTTATTCACTGCTTGTTCTCCTGCTGCTTCTTTGTATTATAATAAATGGAATAAAAACGGAAAAGCAAATTAGAATTAATGAAGAAAGAATGAGTATGGCTTTAAATGCATCAAAAGCTGTTTTAATGGATTACCATATATCTAATAATACTGTTTATGTTAATGATTTATACTATAGGATGTTTGGTTTAAAAAGAAATGATTTACCCAATAGTTTTGAAGAATACTTTATCAATTTTCTCTACCCTCCTGATAAAGAAAAGGTACTTCATAAGTTAGATTACTATGCTAAAAATGGTATTACAAATTTTAAATTAAGTTTTCGAATAATCAATAGACGTAATAAAATTTTGTGGATTTTAGGGAAAGGCAGGGTTATCAGAAATAAATCCACAGCAGTTCGGATGGTTGGTACAATGGAAGATATTACCGCCCAAAAAAAACTGGAAAATACCCTCATAGCTGCAAAAAAGGCAGCAGAAGCTTCTAATATTGCCAAGGATCAGTTTATATCCAATATTAGCCATGAAATCAAAACTCCATTAAATACAATAAATGGTAATCTGTTTAGCCTTTTTAAAACTTCATTATCAAATGAACAAGCCGCTTTGATTAAAAATATTCAAAAATCAACTCAAATTCTCCTCAAATCTTTCAACAATATCCTCGATATTACCACTTCAAAAAAAACGGAAGTGAAAAAAAAGTTTAATATCTGTAACCTTTTGGGAAAACTTTTTGAATCTTATCGACAATTAGCCAATGATAAAAAAATCACTTTATCCATGCGTAAGGAAAAAGATATTCCTGCTATATTAATAGGTGATATAAGGAATATTAAAAAAATTCTGAATCATTTAATAGAAAATGCCTTTAAATTTACTAATAATGGAACTGTCGATATCAGTTTAACCAAAGTGGACTTACTTAAAGACAAAGTAACTATAAAATTTAAAGTTTCTGATTCAGGAATTGGAATAAAAAAAGAACATCTAAAGAAAATAGTTAAGAATTTTACTCAAATAGATGGATCAGAATCCCGCAGATATGGAGGAATGGGGATTGGACTGAGTATCTCTAATAAGATACTGAATCATTTAAACAGTCAACTGCAAATAAAATCCAGGTATGGCCAAGGTTCGGAATTTTCATTTAAACTCAGTTTTATCTATCCTTTAAATAATAAAAATGAAGTTTTTTTACTCTCCAATCAAAATGAGATGGCAACTTTAGAAATCAAAGAAGGGATACCTTTAAAAAAGATTTCTATTCAAATAAAAAATGATTTAAAAGAGTTTAAAATCCTTTGTAAAAATAACAACCTGAGGGCGATTGCTTTATTAAAGCAGTTGGAAAAAAATAACCTTCAAGATTACCTCTCAGAAGAGGTTTTTTATTATATAGAAAAAGCGATTAATGATTATGATTTTGAGGATGCCTTTAAAATTTTGGATGAGCTAGATATGTAATCTGGAGATTTTATGGATAACAAAATTAAAAGAATTTTAGTAGTTGATGATGAAGTAGAAAACATTGATGTTTTATATAATATTCTAAAAAATGACTACGAAGTACAGGCAGCTAAAACTGGAAATCAAGCATTGAAATTAGCTATTGATGAAAACCCGCCTGATTTAATATTACTGGATATTATGATGCCTGGAATGAATGGATTTGATGTTTGCAAAAAACTCAAAGCTTCCTATCATACTAAAGAAATCCCAGTTATATTTGTGACTGCTAAAGGCGATGAAGTAGATGAGACCAAAGGCTTTAACTTGGGTGCTGTAGATTATATTACTAAGCCGATTCGCCCATCTGTTGTTTTAACACGGATAAAAACCCATCTTTCCCTTTTTAATCAGCAAAAACATTTGGAATATCTAGTTAAAGAGAGAACGAGAGAATTGGTCGATACCAGATTAAAAATTATCCATAGACTAGGTGTTGCTGGTGAATTTAAAGACAATGAAACTGGAATGCATGTAATCAGAATGAGTAAATATGCTCAGATTTTAGGCTTAGGTCTGGGCATGTCAAATGACGAATCAGAATTATTATTAAATGTAGTACCAATGCATGATATTGGGAAGATTGGAATTCCTGATAGAATACTATTAAAACCTGGCAAGCTGGATGAAGAAGAATGGAAAATAATGAAATCTCATACCCGAATTGGAGCCGCAATTTTGGGTGATGATCATTCAGAAATAATTAGAGAAGCAAAGTCCTGTGCTTTGACTCACCATGAAAAATGGGATGGTACCGGCTATCCGGATGGCTTAAAAGAAAAGGAAATTCCATTATATGGACGAATTGCAGCGGTTACCGATGTTTTTGATGCTTTAACCAGTGAAAGACCATATAAATCTGCCTGGTCAATTGAAAAAGCAGTAAATTATTTAAAAAAAGAAAAAGCCAGACATTTTGAACCGCGCTTGATTGATATATTTGTGGAAATGCTTCCAAAAATTCTTGAAGTAAAAGAGCAGTTTATCGGTTAATTTGGTAAAATATCTATATTCAGAAATTATTGTAAGTGAAAAGAAATATAAATCATTTCCCCAACTTTAGTTAGGAGATATTTATGGAAAATTTAAAAAATCTTTTAATAGTTGATGATACACCAGAAAATATTGATATATTATTTAGTATTTTAAGAGATAAATATGAAATACGTGTAGCGAAAAATGGAAAATCAGCATTGGAATTAATAAATAAAGAATTACCAGATTTGATTTTGCTTGATATTATGATGCCAATAATGGATGGTTATGAAGTATGTAAAAAGTTGAAATCAAATAAAACAACTCAAGAAATTCCTATTATTTTTCTTTCAGCAAAAGCAGAAACAGCAGATATTGTAAAAGGATTTCAATTAGGGGCAGTGGATTATTTGACGAAACCTTTTAATCCTTTAGAACTGGAGGTTCGGGTAAAAACTCATCTTGATTTTAGAACAACTCAACAAGAACTTAAAAAATCAAAAAATGAGATTACTGCTTTACTCAATCAAACTTTCACAGGTTTTATCAAAGCATTAATTGACTTTATTTTCAATAAAAGCCCTTTGCTGTATAGCAGGTCTATGCGTTTAAATAAGTATACTAAAGAATTATGTAAATATTTAAATATTAAAAATAGCTGGCAATATGAAATTGCTGCCATACTATCCCAAATAGGGCTTGTTTTTTTGCCTTGCGAATTAATTGACAAAATATGCATGAATAAATCACTTACTGAGAGCGAAGAAACGAGTAAAAATGATTGTATTCGAATTGGAACAGAATTATTACTTAAAATTCCAAAAACAAAATCAATTGCAGAGATGATCCTTCAAAAATCAGATATCAATATAACAGAAGAATTTACCTCAAAAGATATTGTTGACAGAAATAATATAGAATTTGGTAGACATTTATTAAAATTAATTATTGATTTTGATGACCTAATTCTGGAAAACCAATCCAGAGAAAATGCCATTAATATCCTTTCTCGAAATAAAAAAAATTATGATTCCTGCCTGTTAGAAGCCTTTAAACAAAGTAGCAAAGTTACTGAATCTGAAATGATAAGCAGAATTATCAATGTAAATCAGTTTACTGAAGAAATGATACTTGATAAAAATCTATTAAATAAAGATGAAACACTAATATTACCAAAAAATACTGAATTATCTCCTGTAATATTAACTAAAATAAAGCAGTTAGTTGAAAATAATAATATTGAGGGTAAATGGTAGACTGGTCTGTAAAATCCACAACCCTCTGCATCAGGATAAAGTGTTTGTTAAGAAGATCAAGTGGAGAAACCGGTGGAAAGTTTGTTAATTTTTCTTTATTCAGGTAAAACCCTTGTAAAAAACCAGGGAAAACCCTTATTTAATTTTCATTCATTTTCATCGAGTATTGGATTATTACTAGAATGAAAAAAGGAAATTATTATGAAAGTGAATAAGTTATTCTTTTATCTGGTTACTTTTTTTGCTTTGTCATTCAATTTATCAACCAGAGAAATTAAAGTAAGATTACAAAATGTCAGGATGCTTTATAATAATCATGTTGGTAATGAGTGGTCATATGAGATTAAAGTAAATGATGTCATTGTTGAATGGGATATTGTTGCTTCAATTCAAGTTGAGGATCTAATAAATATTGTCATTACAGTAATCGAAATGGAAAAGAGTCCGGATATTGGAATAACTCGTAAACAAATTTCTATAAGCGAACTAAGTGATTATCTGAATAAAGAGATACCTTTAGAAGTGGTTGTTACAGAAGACAGAGGCCGTTATTCCGGAAACGAGGCAAAGTGGCGGTTTGGCTTGACACTATTCTGATGGGGATTTAAAAAGTTTCTGTTAATAACATAAAACAAAACAGATTTAGATTACAATGATGTCCTGACTTTGAGGACTAACTTTTGAGACAATGAATCATAAGAAGGGACCACCCCTTTTTATTGATAAAAAAAATAAAATTGCCAGAAAGGATTGAATTTTTCAAAGAAATCAATTATTCTTACTTCTGTAAGAAATATGAAAAAAATAGCAACCTTATACCTGAAAGTTTTTAAAGTGTAATCATTTTAAGACTCGATTTTTGTCTATTTCTTATGACCAATCAATTCTTACATTTTTAAAAACTCTGGTATCTGTTTTTTTAGAAAAACATCGTTCTGATTATTGTATTAAAATCAGAGCATATATTATGATAAGGGGTAGTCACACTATGGAAGCTAAATTACAGGAATTAACGCAAAAGATTTATCAGGAAGGGATAGAAAAAGCAAAAAGTGAAGCAGACACCATTATTGCTGATGCCAATAAAGCGGCAGAAAAAATAAAAAAAGATGCGAATGCCGAGGCTGAAAAGATCATTGCTGATGCAAAAAAAGAGGGAGAACAAATTGATAAAAAAGTAAAGTCAGAACTGAAACTGGCCGGCGATCAAGCCATTTCCTCATTAAAACAGCAAATAACCGATTTACTATCTAAAACTGCTCTTTCTGCAGATATTAAAAGTGCAGTCAATGATAAAGACTTTATTAAAAATGTTGTTGCAGAAATTGTGAAAAAGTGGAGTACTGGTGATAAAACAGTGGATTTAAATTTGATTTTGCCAGATAAATCAAAAACGGATTTAGAGTCCTATTTTAAAAGTAAAGCCAGAGATCTCCTGGATAAAGGGTTGGAACTAAAATTCGAATCCCGCATGGATGGGGGATTTAAAATTACACCAAAAGATAATGCTTTTGTCCTTTCTTTTACAGATAAAGATTTTGAACAATTTTTTCAGTCTTTTCTAAAATCCCGGACAAAAGAAATCCTTTTTTAAAGGAGATGAAGGGGTGAGACAATACTATTATTTGATATCCAGTCTGGTGGAAATTGCCATTGACATGCCGAAAAAAACAGTGAATATGGCTGATGTAATGCAGTTTTTTGCTGAAGAGCTGGCACAAAAAGACTTTGATGATTTAAAAAAAATCTATTTATTTAGTGATATAAAAAACCTCATTTATTTTCAAAAAGAAGATGATCCCTATTTATTTCCTGCTTACTATTTAAAAGAAGAATATCTGGAACTCAAGAAAGATACTGACAGTTTTTTACCTTTTATAGCAGAACATTTTTATTTAAAAAATCAGGAAAAACGGGCCTATCCAGATTTAACCGAGATTGATGAAATTGTCATGCTCTTTTATCAATATCTGGAAGAGTTTAGTAATACATTTGTCAAAGACTATTTTCTTTTTGAATTAGATCTGCAAAATATTACTACCGCACTATCATTGAGAATGAATGAGCTGCCCTATGGAAACAAATTAATCCCTTTTGGGGAAAAAAAAAAAAAAATAGCCAAAAGTACCAGCCATGATTTCAATCTGGGAGGTGATTTTCCAGGAATTGAAAAACTGGTGGAAGCCTATGAATCACATGATTTAATTAGAATCGAAAAAACGATTGAAGATATTCGCTGGAATTGGCTGGATGAAAGCACACTAGATACCCATTTCGCTTTACCGAATGTAATTGCCTATGCGGTTAAGCTGGCTTCTGTTGAACGTTGGAGTGCAATGACAGAAGAAAAAGGACAGGCAGTATTGGATGAACTTATTGAAAAAATTAAATCCAGCATTGATTTTGGTGAAGAATTTAATACAATCGGAGGTAAAAGAAAATGACAAAAGGAAAGGTAACTGGAATCATCAGTAACCTGCTGACAATCGAAGTTGATGGGCCAGTTGGACAAAATGAAATTTGTTATGTAAATTGTGGAAAAGAAAAATTAATGTCAGAAGTTATCCGGGTAACCGGAAATATTGCATATGCCCAGGTATTTGAAAGTACTCGTGGTTTAACTGTTCATTCCGATGTAGAATTCACCGGAAAAATGCTGGAAGTAGAACTCGGGCCAGGGTTGCTTTCTAAGAACTTTGATGGACTGCAGAATGACCTGGATAAAAAAGAAGGGGTATTCTTAAAAAGGGGAGATTATACTCCGCCTTTAGATAAAGATAAAGAATATGAATTTACCCCAATGGTTAAAGCAGGGGATACAGTTATTGCTGGTGACTGGCTGGCTAATGTTAAAGAAAACTGGATTGACCATAAAATCATGGTGCCTTTTAAAATAAAAGGGAAATGTCAGATCAAAAAAATTGAAAAAGAAGGGTCTTATAAAAATTCTCATGAAATTGCTGTTTTAACCAGTGATGAAGGAGAGGATATCCCAGTTACCATGGTTCAATCCTGGCCGGTTAAAATCGCTTCCAAAAGCTATGCTGAAAAACCTCGGCCTTATAAAGTTTTGGAAACCGGGATTCGGATTATTGATACTTTTAATCCTATGGCAGAAGGGGGCACCGGATTTATCCCTGGTCCATTTGGTTGTGGAAAAACCGTACTTCAGCATGCTATTTCTAAAAATGCAGAAGCAGATTTAATTATTGTTGCAGCTTGTGGTGAGCGTGCTAATGAGGTTGTAGAAATTTTTACCGATTTTCCTGAACTGATTGACCCCAGAACTGGCCGCAAGTTAATGGAAAGAACACTGATTATCTGTAATACTTCTAATATGCCGGTTGCTGCTCGTGAAGCTTCCGTCTATACTGCTATGACTATTGCTGAATATTACCGGGCAATGGGCTTGAAGGTCCTCTTGCTGGCTGACTCGACTTCACGTTGGGCTCAAGCTTTGCGAGAGATGTCCAACCGTTTGGAAGAGTTACCAGGGCCTGATGCATTCCCCATGGACTTGCCGGCGATTATTTCTAATTTTTACTCCAGAGCTGGAATGGTTAAGCTCAATAATGGCCAGACCGGGTCCGTCACCTTTATTGGAACAGTATCTCCGGCTGGTGGTAACTTAAAAGAACCTGTTACCGAATCTACTAAAAAAGCTGCCCGTTGTTTTTATGCTCTTGCTCAAAGCCGGGCTGATTCCAAACGATACCCTGCGGTTGATCCGATTGAAAGTTATTCTAAATATTTGGAATATCCAGAAATTCAAAACTATTTTAAAGAAAAAATTGGTGG
>JAKSBL010000387.1 GCA_022361115.1 Spirochaetota bacterium
ATTTTTATTGGTAATGTTTTAATTACTAAGCATCGATTTAGAAAATATTTAAATTCTTTTTTAACTGATTCTAATTAGTTTCAGAATATTATGGTTAATTTTTTTAGATAATTATTATTTGGTTAAATTTTGCATCTATCCCCAATAGAACATCCATCCCTTATGGTACAAAAAGTGTGCAGCAGATGAAATAGAGATCCATAATCAAAAAAACACTTAATTAATCACACTTGCAAATCTTTCAGTAAAAATTTTATTTGCACAAAAACAAAAAAATTGTTTATATAATTTTATGGAACAAATTGATTTTCGCAATCAAAAATTAAATACCTTTTTAAAGATATTAGATAAGCACCATTATAATTCCGCAAAAATGAAAAGTTTTCGTAAAGCATTTTATCGTCAAAATCCTCAGCAATTGACTGATTTAAAAGGGGTTCGTAAAATAGACTTGCTTGCCAGGGATTTACCTTTTCAACCGCTAAAAATCAAACAATCCATTGCTGACTCATCTGGTACTGAAAAATTTATCATTCAAACCCATGATCAGAACTTAATTGAAACCGTTCTTATGCCGGATAAAAAAAATGTCTCTCTCTGCGTCTCTTCTCAAGTTGGCTGTCGATTTGGGTGTACCTTTTGTAATACAGGAAAAATGGGTTTTATCCGCAATTTATCTACCCATGAAATCCTGGAACAGATTCGTCAGGTTTTAATGGCTCGGCATATCCCCAACAGATTAGCTTGTATCTCTTTTATGGGGATGGGTGAACCTCTGGATAACTTAGACAATGTAATGCTGGCACTCGAATGGATTGAGTCTGAATGGGGATATTTAATCAGCCGGCAGCGTTTGACTTTTTCTACATCCGGTGTTATTTCATTGGAAAAATTATTCCAGTATCAAAAATTACCAAATCTAGCCATCTCCCTCCATACCGCTAATCCGGATAAACGTGCTATGATCATGCCCAAAGCTCGTATTCCCTTAGCTAGATTAAAAAAAGAGATGAGAGAATACACTAATCGAACCGGAAAGCAGATCTCTGTTGAATATTGCCTTTTTAAAGGTTTTAATGATAATCCCCAAGATATTGAACAACTGCTTGAATATCTGGCCGGCCTGCCCTGCAAAATTAATCTCCTTAACTATAACCCTGCAGGCACTACCTCATTTCAGGGACTTTCAGAAAATTCTATGAACAAAATCAAGCAGCAGATCAAAGCAGCAAATATGCCAGTGATTTATCGAAGGAGTTTGGGGACAGAAGTAGGTGCCGGCTGCGGCCAATTGGGAGGTAAAAATGTTTGAAGAACAAGTGCTGAACTGGCTTTTAGAAGCGGATCAACCTAGTATCCGCTATCGAACCCTGACAGAATTACTGGATTACCCTCATGATCATCCAGACGTAAGCGAGTGTTTTCAACAGCTACCAGAAAGTTTACCTGTGCAGACTATTTTTTCCAAAATGCATCCGGAGGGGTACTGGCTGCAAACTAATCCGCGGACAAAAGAGGTGACAGGCAAAGGTGTAAAATACGGTTCATTTGCCACTACCCATTTTTGCCTGGCTTACCTGGCTGAGTTAGGTTTAAATCGTTCTCATCCATTACTGGACAAAGCAGTCCAGCGCTATCTTAATCAACAAAGCCCGGATGGTGATTTCTGGAATCATATGTCCTGTTTATACGCTTATAATATTCGCAACTTTATTATGCTCGGTTATAAAGAGGAACCCAGAGTCCAAAAATCCATTCAACTAATGATAAAAACGGCCAGAGCTGACGGAGGGTATCTTTGTGATATGCATGACGGAAAATATAAAACCAGACAGGTAAAGAGTTGTATTCGCGGAGCAGGCAAAGCATTGTTGGCCTTTGCAGAACTGCCGGAATACCATAATCATCCACGTTGCCAAAAATTGATCCAGTATTTTTTAGAGCGGGATTTAATTTTTGATAAAAAAACTAAAACCAAAATCCTCAATCGGGATCAAAGAACTACCAGTTTTCCCATTACCTGGCAAGCTTCATTACCTGAATTACTCTTAGGAATGAGCAAATTAGGTTATGGTCAAAACAAAGAGTTATCCAGAGCCTGGGAGCTTTTAGAAACCAAAAAAACAGCGGCTGGCTGGTATATTCTGGATCATACTCCCAGCCAGTCCCCTTTTAAGGTTGGAAAAAAGGGAGAACCCAATAAATGGATCACTTTTTATGTTCTTTTAGCTAAAAAATTCAAAAACCAGACCAGTTAAGCCAGGATTTTGCTTATTTACAGATAAAAACCTTGATGGATTAAAATATTAATACTATATTATGGAAACTTTTCAAAACCAGTAATCTGTTTTAAATCACAGATCATAAACTTTAAATAAATTTAATCGAAGGAAGACCACATGAGCACTTCAAGTGATGAAAGAGATATCCGTATTGAAAAAGTAGAACGGATCCGTCAGTCTGGCATCAATCCTTATCCAGACCGGGCAGAAAAAACCCACTCCTTAGCCCAGGCCAGCCAACTGGCGGAAGGCACAGATCAAGTCCAGATAGTTGGCCGGATGATGCTCAAACGGGTTTTTGGTAAATTAATTTTTGCTACCCTACAGGACTTTAGCGGCCGCTTGCAAATTGCTTTAGATAAGAAAAATTTCGAAAATGAACAGTTTGGTTTTTTCCAGAAAAATATGGATGTCGGTGATTTTGTTGCAGCAGCAGGAGAAATTTTTAAAACCCAGAAAGGGGAAATAACTTTAAATGTAAGGAAATTCCAGCTTTTATCCAAGTCTATTCGGCCTTTACCAGAAAAATTTCATGGATTAACTGATTTGGAAGCGAAATCCCGGCAACGATACTTAGATGTTTTAATGAATGATGATTCTAAAAACCGCTTCTTATCCAGGATTAAAGTCATCAATACAATTCGTGATTATCTTAATAAAAATGAGTTTATTGAAGTTGAAACTCCGATTTTACAGGCAAAGCCTTCAGGCGCCTTAGCAAAACCTTTTAAAACCCATCATAATGCTTTAGACATTGATATGTTTTTAAGAATAGCACCGGAAACCTATTTAAAAAGATGTATTGCCGGTGGTTTTGAACGAGTTTATGAGTTTGCCCGCTGTTTTCGGAATGAAGGAATGGGGCCGGCTCACCTACAGGAATTTACCATGCTGGAGTACTATTGTGCCTTCTGGAATTATCAGGACAATATGAAATTTACTGAAAAACTCATTAAACATGTCTTGCAGGAAGTCCATGGCTCTTTAGAAATTGAGTACCAGGGAACAAAAATCAATTTTGATGGAGACTGGCCGCAATATAGCTTTCAAGAACTAATCATTGAGCATGCAGGAATTGATATCAATCAATGTCCGACAAAAGAAGCGTTATTAGCAGAAATGAAAAAAAGAAATATTGAAATTGAAGGTATTGACTATAACAAAATTGGACGGGGGAACTTGATTGATCAACTTTATAAAAAGGTGGCTAGACCCAAGATGATCAATCCACAGTTTTTAATACATCATCCAACGGATCTTTCTCCATTAGCCAGAAAAAATGATGATAATCCTCATATTACCGACCGATTCCAGCTGGTAATCAATACCTGGGAAATGTTAAATGCTTATTCTGAACTAGTCGATCCGGTTGATCAGAGGGAACGATTACTCAAACAAGCACAGGAAAGAGAAAAAGGGGATGAAGAGGCAATGATCATGGAAGAAGATTTCATTCAGTGTATGGAATATGGAATGCCGCCGATGTCTGGCTGGGGTATGGGAATTGACCGTTTTACTGCCCTCTTAACCAATCAAGAAAACTTGCGGGAAGTGGTTCTTTTTCCAATTATGCGTTCCTTAGATACGGGTGATAAAAATATGGAAGAAGATGATGAAAGAGAAACCGGCGGAAAAAGTAAAGAAAACATCCCGGATACAGAAGACAAAACCTATTCTCCTGAAGATATTCCTGATTTAGGCATTGGTTTTGATAAATTAGATGATTTATTTCAATCCAAAATCACCAGGGAGCATTTAAAACACCATGCAATAGCTTCAGCTGCAATCATGCAAGGTATAGCTGCCAAATTTGGCTTAAATGAAAAACATTTTTATTATATCGGACTCCTCCATGATATTGATTTAGAAGAAGTCGGCCCGGATATGACCCGTCATGCAAAAGTCGGTTCAGAGTGGCTGGCAGAAATGGGGATGAATAAAAAAGCTGTTCATGCAATTGCAGCTCATAATGAAGGAACAGGGGTTACCAGGAACTCTTTTGTAGATTATGCTTTAACTTGCGCAGAAACCATCTCAGGTTTAGCAGCTGCTACTGCAAAGGTTTATCCGGACAAAAAAATAACCTCAGTTAAGCCCAAATCCATTCGCAAAAGGATGAAGGAAAAAGCATTTGCTGCTAATGTTAACCGGGACAACATTCTTTTATGTGAAAAAATTGGTTTGAGTCTGGATGATTTTATTGTGCTGACCATTGAATCTATGATCCAAGTAGCAGATCAAATTGGCTTATAAGATAGAACAAATTGAACCATATAGCTGTCTGATAAATCACCAGACAGCTTTTTTATTTTAAAAAAACTAATTAATTAATGAAAAGATTTTAATCCCATTTAAAAATTAGTGAAGCAAGAATGATAAACAGCAAAGAAGTAAGAACCAGAACCAAAACATTGGGAGCAACCTCAATCAAACTGGCTCCATCCAGCATGATGGTTCTTGCACCCGTAATAAAATGGGTTAAAGGAAAAATCAAGCTGACTTTTTGAATGACCTGGGGAGTTCCTTCTAAAGAAAACCATACACCAGAAAGGAGCATCATAGGCCAGGTCACAACATTGATTAAACCACCGGCCAGTTCTTCACTTTTTAAACGGGAAGCAAAGAGCAAGCCTAAAGCAATCATACTGATTGCCCCTAATGCAGTAATAATCAATAGATCAATAAAAGATCCTTTAATAATGAATTTCAGGAAAAAGTTACACCCTATAAATACCAGAACACTCACTGCTAATGTAATGGTTAAACGGGATAGGACCTGAGCTGACAGAAACTCCAAGGCAGTTAAAGGGGTAGCTTTTAACCTCTTTAAAACACCGTTCTTGCGGTAGCGGACAATAACAAAACCAACACCAAAAAGACAACCAAACATAATATTCATTCCCAGAATACCTGGCACCACCCAATCGACATAACGGATGGGTTTTCCCTCAACAATTTTTTTTTGATAAGAACTTTGAGGCATTGAAGTGAGCAGTTTTTCAACTAAATAACCATTAGCCGAATCTTTATTAATCCAATAATTTTTAGTATTCATATCCACCAGTAAATCTAATTGGTGGTGTCGAAGTTTTTCCAGTGCATCTTCAATCTGAGTATACTGTATAAACTGAATATGCTGGTATTGGTAAAAAGCTTCACTAGACTCAAGCTGATTCACTAATCCCACTTTAAAAATATTACTGGGTCCCCGGGAAAATAAAAAATAAAAGCCAAAAACTAATAAAACAGGAAAAATGATAAACCAGGCCAGTGTTCCCCGATCCCGAAAAAATTCTTTATTTCTTGCTTTATATATTGCCCAAAATTTTTTCATCCTAAATATCCATTCTTTTTATCAATTTCGTAAGGAAGTTCCGGTTAAAAGGAGAAAAAGATCTTCCAAATTAGGTGCTATCACTTGCATACCAGTTAAATCTATTTTGTTTTCCAGCAAGGTTTTAATGGAAGCTTCAATATTTTTGGTAAAAAATTCTATTTTTCCATTCTCAACTTTACTCTCTTTAATGAGCTTTAAAATAGCCTCTCTCCCCCTATCGGGGACTTGAATTTTAATCCCTTTAAAATGATCACCCAGCAACTCCTTTGGCTCCCCTCTGGCAATAATTTTGCCATGGTCCATGATAGCAATATCATCACATAAATATTCCGCTTCATCCATATAATGAGTCGTAAGAATGATAGTTTTACCTTCTTGTTTAATATTATTGATGAGAGTCCAGAAATTTCTTCTAGCCTGCGGATCTAAACCAGTAGTCGGTTCATCTAAAAACAAAATTTCTGGATCATTAATAATGGCAAGGGCCAAAAGCATCCTTTGCCTTTGTCCGCCGGATAGTTTTCTTGTGTCCCGGTCAATAATATCAGCTAAAGAACAGAGTTCAATCACTTCTTCAATCGATTTTTGCTGGGGATAGAGATCAGCAAACAACTCTAAAGTGTCTCTAACCGTTAAAAAGTCCTGAATCGCTGTATTTTGAAACTGAATTCCCACTTTTTCCTGAAAATGAGGGCCAATAGGCTGTCCCTGATAATAAACTGTCCCTTGAGTTGGTTTTAAAATCCCTTCCATCATTTCAATGGTTGTGGTTTTACCTGCCCCATTGGGGCCTAGTAATCCAAAACAAATTCCTTTTGGAACAGAAAAACAAATATCATCCACAGCCAGCACTTTACCGTAGTTTTTTACCAGATTACATACTGCAATCATAGAACCATCATGTTGTCGGTTACTCATATTGCAAAAATATGGATTTTCTCGTAAATAGTCAAGAATTATTTAGGTTAAGTTCAGGCCTCACTTCTAATTGGAATTAGCTAACTTTTGATTGACTTCTTTAACTTCTCTTCTTATTTTTATATTAGTTTTTAATGATCTTTTAAGTGTGTTTTTTCACAATTGATCAAAATACTCATTTTGGAGCAATCAATGAAAAGATTAGTACAAAATTTTTCTTTTTTCTTATTATTCTTCATCTTTCTTTTCTCAACTTGTTCTAAAGAACCCAAACCCTATTATTACCAGGAGAAAGGAATCGTTATTGCTGGTTATGATACAGTTGCTTTTTTTACTCAAAACCGGGCAATAAAAGGGAGTTCTCAGCATCAAGTCACTTGGGATAATGGGGTTTGGTATTTTTCGTCAGAACAAAACAAAGAACTCTTTTTAGCCAGTCCAGCAGATTATGTTCCTCAGTATGGCGGTTATTGTGCCTGGGCCATGAGTAAAGGAAATTTCTCTAAAGTCGATCCTGTGTATTGGAAAATTCATGAAAATAAATTGTATCTTAATTATAATAAAAACATTACCCAAAAGTGGTTAAAAAATATTCCCGGATTTATAGAAAATGCAGATATGCATTGGAAAAAATTATCACCACAACTGAGGTAATTTATTGGATTAGTCAAAATTTTGCTTAGCAGGCAGGTTTAGATATTCGTTAAGAATCAGGACCGCAATGACTTTTAAAACATACTCTTTGGTTTCATCTGGTATTAAATTATGTTGATAGAGATACCAGAAATTACGATCAGCTTGAGGGTTTTCTATTTTTTTCAAGCTATAAACAATAGCACTATCTCCGGCATTATAGGCAGCCATGGCTAGGGTCAGGTTATTTATTCCAAAAATAGCCACTAAATCCTTAAGATAAGCAGCTGCTGCACGAGTAGATAAAACAGGATCAATTCGTTCATCTATTTTTCGGTTGACCTTTAAACCATAATGTCTGGCTGTAGCTGTCATTAATTGCCACATCCCTTTGGCACCAGAAGAATAGTTTTTGGCTTTAGGCTGGTATTGAGACTCAACAAAGGCTAAATAGGAAAATTCCAGAGGAATATTTGATTCTTCAAATATCTGATGGATCATTTCA
>JAKSBL010000375.1 GCA_022361115.1 Spirochaetota bacterium
ACCAATAACCATTCTCCCTTTGTGTCCTGCAGCTGATGAAGTAGGAAAATGAGGAATTTCATGATAGGGAATATAAATAGGATTTTTAATTTCATCAGCTAATTCTCCTAAACCAGATCCTAAGACAATTGCAAGATCCAAATCATAATCCACTTTACTTTTGATATAAGCTACTGCTTTTTCAATTTTTGATAACATAAATACCTTCCTTTACATATAGTATTTGAAATAAATTAATTTTCTGATGATATTTAAAGACACCTTTTTTTAGTTGTATAATACCTTTAAAACTGGGACAAGGAATAATAACTCCTTATTTTTTCAATAATAAAGACATAAAACCATTTATAAATTGCTAATTTAAAAATCTCGTGTATAGGGTTGGATATAAAAATCCTGAATATAATTGGATATTTCATAACGGATTCTGGATATAATATTGTTATATTCTTCAGGACCTACTGAATTGTCAGACATAAAGTTAAATACAGAGGTCTCTTCTTCATCTAGGAGACGGTAAAAAGACCTCCGCTGTTTATATAACTCTGTGATAATCGGCAAAGTATGATATCCTTCTTCTTTTATATAAACCAGACAACTTCGTATTCGAGAAAACTCAGATAACTGTTTTAGTAAAAAGTGTTTCAAGTAAGAAAAATCATAAGTTTTAAAGTCATCTACATATGCTTCCTCATGATCGATTACTTCCAGATCTAAATACTGTTTTCTTAATTCTGGTACATTTTGTATAATATTATAATAATGCTTTTTGATGCTTTTAATAATATTGTTTAATTCCTCTAAATAAGTATTTTGTATGGCAGATTTTGATAGCTCACGAGTAATTAATAATTTTTCATCCATTTCCTGAGATACTTCTTTATATTTCTTTAATAAAGCAGTAATGAGTCGAATATACCGGCTGGCTTCATTATATTTTTGAGATAGTTCCGGTATTTTATGCATGATTTCTTTAATATCTATTTTTTCATAGTCTATTTCTATTTGCTTGGGCTGCTGACGATGTGGCTTTTTTTTCCCAGATAATACTTTAAAATTAATCATAGTGAGAAAAACCAGTTCATTAGCCAGCTTCAGAACTTCTATAATCTTCCCAGGTGGAATAGCTTTATAGAGTGCATCATCTAATATATCTAGTATTTTGCTGAGAAGGTTTTTTTTTGCTTCAATTGGACCATTTTCACTACAGGCAATTAAATCATTGACTATCTCTTTTGCAACGACAAAATCTATTTTAAGTAGTTTCGCAATGTGTTCATTACTGGCGATTAGTTTTTTTAAAACATAAAAATCTTCTTTTACCCGGAGTGTCACATCCTCATTCATGAGTTTCCATCAACTTCATTTTTTTCAAAAGCTTTCAGCAATCTTTTATTTATATTATTATTTAAATAAATATTTTTTGAATGAAAAGCTTTTAACCTTCTTAATAAGGAGGCATAGCGTAGAGATGATAATACCAAATGATCAGTTATCATAACAATCATAATATTGGTTTTTCGGCCTTGCGTACAATCTATTAAAGTTCTCCCTTCTATTGCTTCCTTTTTTAGCCATTTTGCTCGAGAAGAATAGGGAGATAGTATCGCTTTTATTTTTGTTGGGTCAATATAATTTTTATATCCAACATCTAACATGAGTTACTCCTTATAAAACAGTACAGGTTGCTGTACTCTAAAGTAATATAACATATTTTACCGGTTATTAGGAGAAAAAATTTAAAAAAAAGGTTCAAAACAGTAGAAATTAACTAATTGAATATCATTACCTTGTTATTCAGCAATTTTTTGATTTTTTTGTAAGAAAAGATGATATTCCTTTACAAAATTAGGTGTTGTTTCCTTTTTTTCCATCAGCTTTATTATTTCTGAATGGGTAAAAAACCTTACCTCTTCTATTTCTTCTTCTTGAAAACAAATCATACCATCATAATAATAAATAAATGAGTGAATCCATTCTCTCTCTAGCTCTGACTGATAAGTATAAGTTCCCAGGAAAATTAATTTAGTTAGATCAATTTGAATACCTAATTCTTCTTCTGCCTCCCTTAAAACAGCTTGCTCTACAGATTCTCCTGAACTGATATGGCCACCAACAGAAGTATCCCACTTATCTGGTTGTATTTTTTTAGATCTTGCCCTTTTTTGTAAAAGTATTTGCTTTTTTTTATTAAATACATGGATATGAATAACCGGGTGAAGGAGAAAAGTACCACTATGACACTCATCCCTTGAAGCCTTTCCAACCACTTGACCTTGTTCATTCAATACATCAAAATATTCCATATTTCCTTATAAGTCCCTCTTGCATTTTTCTTTGTAATTAATTATGATAGCCCCATGAGTACTAAACTAAAAAACAAATCAAGAAACATAACCGCTGCTGTCATTTTCATCTGGCTTTTTGGTATTCTTTGTTTTACTATATTTTCCAGATTTGTTCCACTTCTTTTATCAGATATTGTTTTTGTTATTCTTATCGAAACCATACTGTGCATAGTTATACTCACTTTCTTTCTGATAAAAATTGATTGGTTCAAAGATATGCATACTGGTAAAGAAATACATTGTCTTAATATATCGAATACCTTATCTTCACTCCGCTTTACCCAGGTTCCCATATTAGTAGCAATGTTTCATATCACTTTGATTAGAAAAGATGACTTCATGATAAAACTGGCAATCCTAATTTTCATAGGATTGGTCTGGGCGACAGATTTAGCAGACGGCTATTTAGCCCGAAAATTGGGAGAAGTAACTCGTATTGGCACCATTATCGATCCGGTTGGAGACTTTTTGATGATAACTAGTTTCACATTATTGCTTTTTAACCATCATTTGATCAGTAACTGGCTTTTTGGCTTAATTATATTTAGAATTCCTTTCTTTTTTCTGGTAATGATACTGCTAAATGCATTGAAAATTAAATATCTTATCAAAACATCAAAAATCGGTAGAACAACTATTTTTTACCTCTCCTTTTTTATTGGTTTTAATATCATTAAATTATTCTTTCATATCAACCAATCCTGGTATGATTCATTTTTATTGATTTTACAAGTGTGTTGCGCAGTTATTTTGATTGTATCTATTATTGAGAAGTTTTACTTACTCTATTATTATTTAACTCATCAACAAGAGGTAGCTGAAATAATAAAAAAGCAGCCTTAAAAATCCATTATTTCTCGAAATACCTTGCTTTCAATCAGGTCAGTTTCATTCATTTCCTTTAATTTTCCATAGAGTTTCGTTTTATAAAATTGCTGTTTACTTTTATTATTATCTTGAATGATGTTAATGTTCAACATTAACTTTTTGACTTTTTCCAAATCTAACAATAGTTCTTCAAATATTTTTCCAATCTCGGGAATATCTTCCAGGAGTTCCCAATCTGCAATTTTTTGTTCATAAAAGGCCTGCAGTAAAAAAAATATTACTTTAATAGAAAAAATATCATCATTTAACAGTTTTGATAGAATATCTTTTAATTTATTCAGCTGCAAATTAAAATCTTTATCCATTTGATTATTACTTTGCTTTTTTAGCAATTTCTGGATTCGATTTAAGAGGTAATCATTTTTTGATTGAAGATCAGATAGATTTTCATTTGAGTCGTTGAGCATATTTTGTAATTCACTGTTGATGTTTGATATATCATTATAACTTTCTACTAATTCAACAGACATATCCGTTATTTTTTTATGGGTTTCTAAAATTTTTACTAAATTATGAATTTTTGCAATTAACCAGTTAATATTAAAAGGCTTTCCCATATAATCCACTGCTAAAGCATTGATAAAATCAAAAGATTCGGCAATTTCCATATCATTTGGATACGCTGTTAAATAGATAACTGGAGTATTAATTAAAGCATTTTTTTTTGAAAGTAGTTTTAACATTTCAATGCCATTCATACCTGGCATCATAACGTCTACAACCAGGACCATTTCATTTATGCCGTTTTTTTCCTCATAATCCAATAATTGTTTTGCATCAGCAAATTGAAGAATTTCATAATCCTGATCTTTTAATACATTTGCAAAGAGTTTTCGAATATCTTCTTCATCATCAATTATGGCGATTTTTACTGACATAGCTTCCCTCGATTATAGACTTATCCCCAATATAAACTAAATAGGGATCCCAATTAATTTTTGTTTTTTTTTTAGAATAATGCAATAGAAAATAATGTTTTTTTAAAATATTTAATTTGTTTGCATTCCTTAAGATGGTAAACTCCATTGAGAATATTTATTTTTTAAGAATGTTATTTATCAATAATTTCAGGTTAATTAAATTGAACCACAAATAAAAAAAGGCTATAATATCAATGGTGAAAGAGGTGGTTATATGGAAGATATAATGATTGTTGATGAAGACTCTCCACAAAAACAGGCTTCCCGGGATCTTTGTGATGATATTTCAACTCATAATATACCGACAAAATTAGAGGATCTGGAATTTCAAATAGACAGATTAAGACAAAGATGGGGAGAATTCACTTATTTAATTGGCCAAAGGTTAAAATATATAAAGGAAAAAAAACTTTATCAAACCAATAATTATCGCGATTTTAAAACTTATGTGAGTCTTGCCTTAAAAATGTCAGAAAATAATGCTTATTATTATATTGCTATTTATGAGTATTTTACAGAAGATCAAACGAAAAAAGCCGGCTCAAAACTCAAACTCATTATTCCCTTACTCAATCGAATAAAAAGAGATCGGTCTATACCAGAAAATGAAAAAGAAGATCGATTACACAATATTAAAAATGAACTTTACTTCAAGGTTTATAATAAATCCTATCGGGAAGCAGAAAAAGCCATAGGAGAAATTAAAAGCAAGTATTTTTCTACTTTGAATCAGATAACACCGCCAAAAAAAATTGTAGTAAAAAAAGATCGAGTCATTATTTATGAAGATGATCCAGAAACTCAGGCAGAGCTTCTCAAAATGATCAACGAATTTTATCAATAAGTTATGAAACAACAACTGTTCCATCAATTGCTAAAAAAACTACCTTCTTCTCCTCATATTTTAAGAAAAAACCGATACCGTAATACAGCTGTACTGGTTCCTTTTATTTTTTGCAATCAGCAATGCCATTTACTCTTCCAGAAAAGAGCTCCTCATATACGCCAAGGAGGTGAAGTGAGTTTTCCTGGTGGAATTTTTGATCCGGATATGGATAAAGACTTAAAAGAGACAGCTATTAGAGAAACTGTGGAAGAATTAGGAATAAAAAAAGAACAGATTCTCTTGAAAGGTCAAATGGATTCTTTAATTTCAATGAGTGGAATTACGGTTGATCCCTTTGTTGCTCAGCTTGAAATTGATGATTGTAGAAAACTCCCCATCAATCATCATGAAGTGGATTATCTGTTTTCTGTGCCCTTTGAATTTTTTATCAATACTGAGCCGCAAACTTATCCGTTAAAAATAGAAATTCATCCTTATACAATGGAAAAAGGAGAAAGAAAGATTCTATTTCCTGCTAAAGAACTTGGTCTTCCAGAAAGATATCATCAAATCTGGGGTTCTACGCAATATCAAGTTTTAGTCTATCAAACAGCTGACGAAGTGATCTGGGGAATTACTGCAGAAATCATTTGTGATTTAGTAGAAAAAATTAATGAGCAATAATTAATCAGTTTATACTTTTTTAGGTAGTTTTTTCTTCTATTTCGATCTTTTTTGAAGTACGGATAACATGATTTAGTTTTTTTGTTTCTTTCTGTACTTGATCATTTGAAGACTCAATAATTTTGGCCATTTCAAAGTTTTCAGCAAATGCTCGATTAATTCCTTCCAAACTGGCAGATATTTCCCGTCCGCCTCGACTTAATTCTTGAGTTGCAAAAGATATTTGCTGAAATATTTTAGAAATTGATTCTAAGCGGGTGGTAATATTATTATAGATTCTATGAACTTCATTGTTCAAACCAGCACTGTTTCTGATTTTTATTTCTGTATCTTTTAAAGAAGATCCTACATCTTTAGCCGCCATTTGTGATTTATCAGCAAGTTTTCGTATTTCTGTTGCAACAACTGCAAAACCCTTACCAGCACCTCCTGCTCGCGCAGCCTCAATAGCTGCATTCAAAGCAACCAGGTTAGTATTTTCAGCAATATCATTGATTGATTCGATATTTTCAATCATGTTTTTACTAAATTTTACCAGATCCATCATTTCACGAGTACTATCATTTAAAGAACGCATTCCACCCAGTACCTCATTAACAATTTCATTCATACTATTAGATGCATTGACAGCATTTTGATTGATTTCTTCAATAGAAGCCATAAGTTGTTCGGTTGATGCAGCGATCTGTTCAACATTAGAAGCTTGAGTTTCAGATACACTTAATAAATTGGAAGATATATCAGCTGTTTTTTCTGTAAGATTTTTTAAAGTTGAAGAAAAATCTTTGGCAACATTTAAGGTTCGAAAAGCGTTTGAACGATCTTCTGAGATTTCTTCTTCTTTTACTGATGCTGCAAAGAAAATATCATTTGTTGCTTTGGTGATAAAAAGACTGATGATTGTACCAAATAATAATGTAGCAAATCGTGCAAAAAACTCAGCCATTGGATTGGTCATATATGGTAAAATACTGTCTTTAAAAACCAGTATAAATACAAAGTTCACTGCTAAAATTAATAGTGATGCAAAGATGATAAGAGAATAACTCATATGGAGAATAACAAAAACCATGACTATAAAACTAATTACCCAGGCATCATTATTCCTGCCTAATGAAACATACCAATAAGCTGGAACAACCATAGTTAAGCTGATTGTAATCACATATTTTAAAAATAAGCGGTATTTAGGAGCCTTCAAAACAGCATATAAAATTGTGGAAATTCCATTAAAAATAAGAAATGATGAGGAAAAAATCAATAACTTAGAAAAAAGAGTATTATAATTTGTTTTCTGAAAAAGATTTGAAACAGTAAAAATCAAGGAACCAAATATCATAATACCCCAGACAATTGCAATAATTATCCGGTTTATTTTTTCTTCATCAACTTTCAGGCTGGAAGTTTGTAAATCAACCCTTTTAGCCATAAATAATCCTGTAATCAATTTTAAAATAAAGAGACATTTTGTTTAAATATCGTCAAAATTGAAGAAAATATTATTTGATATTTCTGATTTTTTTTAACTGATCATAAGCATCATTGATTTGACGCATTTTAGTTTCATATTGATTTTTAATATCCTCAGATTGGCTAGCTGCTTTATCAGGATGATACTTCATGCTAAGTTGGCGATATTTTTTCTTAATTTCATCATTAGTAGCATTTGTAGTAAGGTCTAAGACTTGATAAGGATCGATTTGATTTGATGAATGCTGTTGCTGCTGATAATAACGACTATGATACTGATATGAACCAGATTGATTAAAATCAAACTGGGCAAAAGGATTGATATTGAGTCCAAGGAAAGAAGCAATTTTGATCACCCCTTGAAATTCTTGTTGCCCCACCTGTCCCTTTTGTTTGACAATCTGTAACAATATCATCACCAAACGTTGCTTTTCTCCTGCAAATAAAACCTGGTTTAATCTTGTACAAACTTCCTCTACTGAATAATCACTCACTCTTTTTTCTATATTATTTTTAAAATCATGCATTAAATGTTTTGCTTTATCATAGCCAAATAGATCAATCATTAATTCTTTAACAGCTAGCACCATCTGTTTATCTAAGAAATTTGCAGAAAGAACAACTTTAGCAGCTAAAACAGGAAAAGCCTCAGCAATCATCTGATTTTTTTCACTATTTTCAAAATTGTTAAACTGAAAATCAAATTTTAATTTACTCGTCGTATCATAAAATAAGCCAATAATAAATCCCAGTATTGCACCAAGAGGGCCAAAAAACATTCCAATTAATAAACCAACTATTTTTCCCATTTATTCTATTTTATTCCTTATAAATAATTATTTTAACCTCTTATAATATACAAATATTATAAGCCAGGGTAAACCTGAATTCTTTATTTTTTACATTTAAATTTACAAAAAAACAATACAGGTAGATCTGAGATAAATATAAATAAATATTGAAACCATACTTTCTGATTTAATTTTACAAGATCG